>CAYVCP010000001.1:0-14972 GCA_964450565.1 uncultured Candidatus Saccharibacteria bacterium
ACAGACTCTTTTCCAAAAGAAGAGCCTTTAAAATTTGCTATAAGAGAAAGGGCTAATTCTATTTTAGGTAATGCAATTCTTTGTTTCGCTAAAAACCCTGTTTCTATTAGTAACGAACAGAGAAATAAAGTTATTAATTTGATTCATAAAGATATTGAGGTGTTGCAGTCTTATTTTATGATAGCTAAAGAACAAGAATGGACACAAAAAGATTTTATTTTAGTGTTAGCTAAAGAATATCATCAGATATTGGGGGGCATGAAAATAGGCGTTGTTCAAAAAAAGTTTCAATCAAAAGAAAAAAAGGATATAATAACAACAAAGCCATTCCCAAAAATAGAAAGAAAGAGATGCAGAGAGATATTGAACATGTTGCAACACAAAGAACCACTTCAAGTGAAAGATTTAGAAGAAGTTTTTCATGGCATAAGCAAGAGAACACTAAGAAGGGATTTTGAATATCTTATGCATGAAGGATTGGTCAAAAGGGTAGGAGATAAGAGCGATACCGGGTATATATCAAGGTAGGACACTGATAGGACAACGTATGTCCTATCTAAATTTTGATAATGTCCTATCATTTTTTAATCCAATGGAAAATTATAAGAAAAAATTTACAAAAATATACGATCAACATATAGATAAGATTTACCGCTTTATTTTTTTAAAAGTAGGCTCTGCAGAAACAGCCGAAGATTTAACTGCTCAAGTTTTTACAAGGGGTTGGAAGAAATTTAAGTCAGGAGAAAAGATTAAAAATGAATCGGCTTATCTCTTCCAGATAGCACGGACACAATTGGCTAATTTCTACAGACAAGAAGCTAAGTATAAGATTGTGTCGGTTTCTGCTATTGATATTGAAGATTCTGCTCATACACCCGAAGAAGAACAGAAGGTTAAGGGCGAAATAAAAGAAATGCAAGATTTACTTGGGGAATTGAAGGAACAATATCAAGATATATTAATATTACGTTATATTGATGATTATTCTATTAGTGATATTGCATTAATGCTTAATAAGTCCGAAGGAGCTGTTAGGGTGATGTTGCATCGTGCCTTAGGTGATTTACGAAAAAAAATAAAGAAAGAATATTAATTTTGTAACAAATAGTAATAATTCGCGTCATAATAGTAATGGAAGACAAACAACTAATTAAAAAACTTAAAGATTTAAATTCTATTAAACCCAATAAACATTGGGTTGCTTTGACTAAGAATGCTATGTTCCAAGGAGAAAAAGAATCAACATCATGGTTGTTTATATCAATGGGAAAACCAGCATTAGCTTTGAGTACTTTAGCGCTTATTTCTATTGTTGTTGCTGGATCATTGCTTTACATTACACCACAATATTCTCCGGTTGCTGTTTATGATAATTTTAATGCCTTGGTTTCTAAGTTCGTTGAGCAAAATGAGTCCAACGAAGAAGCTATCGCGTCCTTGGAAGAAATCCAACTTAAGTTAAAAGAAATTAGTGCCTCTTTAGAGAATATAAAAAATATTAAAGATCCTGGACAAGCTTTAACTATGACAGGGGTTGTTAAAGGAACCGCGCAAAGAGGAAGTGAAGCAGTAGAAAGAATAAAAGATGCAAATGGTACTTTGTCAAGACAAGTTTTGGCGAGTTTGGGGGAAGTTGAAGAGATATCAAAAGATTTAGAGCAGAAAACTTCTGATTTACAAATAGAGATGTTTGAGTCTTATTTAGATACATTAAAACAGGAAGAATTAACGGAAAAGAATAGGGAGTACTTAGAAAAAGCTATAGCTTATTATAATGAGGAAAAAATTTCAGAAGCAATGATTTTTGTATTAAAAATAGAACAATAGCCGTCATTTACACTTGAAAAAGGGGGACAGTATTTGTTCAGAAATTGTTTTGAGTAAATACTGTCCTCTTGGACAGATGTAAAAAGTCGTCGACGGCGTTTTTACAGATTAAAAAGGTCGGAATTAATTGACCGGAAAAGCCTAAAAAGCAAAATTATAGGTTATAATTTCTGGTCGCTACTTTGTTATTATAAAGCAAAGTAGCAAAGGCGAAAGGTTCTGTAAATTTTTTAACAAAATTACAGGCCGAATAAATTGAATAAAATGAGTAAATTGATTAAAAAGATCGTATCAGTTGCTACAACTTTAACAGTTGCAGCAATGATAATGGCTCCTGCTGTCCCAGCAAAAGCATTAACTGCTGCTGAGCTTCAGGAACAAATTGCTGCCCTACAAGCTCAGTTAGTTGCCCTAACGGCTGAATTAGCTAATCTTGACGGAGGTAGCACACCAGGTGGAACTACTGCAATTCCTGCTTGTGTGGGGATTACATTCTCAAGAAGTTTGGCGGTAAAATCAACAGGTTCTGATGTAAAGTGCTTACAGGCGCTTTTGAACTCTAATGTTGGTACGCAAATAGCTTCTTCGGGTGTTGGTTCTCCTGGAAACGAAACTTCTTACTTTGGTAATTTAACTAAAGCAGGAGTTGTTAAATTTCAGGAACTTTATACTTCTGAAGTTTTAACTCCAGTTGGATTAGTATCAGGAACAGGTTATTTTGGTCCTTCAACAAGGGCTAAAGCTAACACTATTCTTGCCTCAGGAACTACTGGTGGTGACACTGGTGGTGACACTGGTGGTACTGTAACTCCAACAGGAGCTGGTTTATCAGTAGTTTTATCTTCTGATAACCCAATTTCAGCTACTATCGTTTCTGATTCTACAGGTGCTGCTGCAGATAGTGCTCAGTCAATGATTCCAATGTTGAAACTTCAGTTAACTAACGGAGATTCTTCTGAAGTAAAGGTAACTTCATTGTCATTAAAGAGAAAAGGTATTTCTGCTGACGGTGACTTATCCCAATCTTATCTTTATGAAGGCGATACTTTATTGGCTGAATATCAATCATTTTCAGATTCTGTTTTAACATTTGCTAATTCTTCTGGAATTATTTCAATTCCAGCAGGAGGCACAAAAGTTATTACATTGAAAGTTGATTTGACTAACGGTACTGGTTCTGGGAAAACAATGAGCTTTTCTCTTGAATCTGCTTCAAGTGTAGTAACAGATGCTTCACAAGTTAATGGAACTTATCCTATAACGGGTAATTTAATGTCAACAGCTGTTACAACTGATTTGGGTCAATTAACTGTAGCTACTTCAACAGGCCCGGCTACATCAATTGATCCTGCAGATAATCTTGATGTTTTTAACTTCACATTAGCTGCATCAGATCAGAATCTTGAAGTTAGAAAGATTAAAGTTACAAACACAGGTTCAACTGACGCAAATGATTTGACAAACCTAAAGCTTTATGACGGTGCTACTCAGATCGGAAGCACAGTAGCTTCTATGGATTCTGATAAAACAGTTACATTTGATTTGTCTGGTGATCCTTTAATAATAAATAAAGGAATTACAAAGACAATGCATGTAAAAGCTGATATTAGTGGTGGAACAAATAGAACGTTCCAAATGGGTCTTCAAGAAATAACCGACATTACAGTTTACGATACTCAATATGGAGTTTTCATAAAACCAGACAGACTTGATTCTTGGAAAATTCATGAACATCGAGCTTCTACTATTAGTACTGGTAAATTAACTGTTACAAGAGCATCTGATTCTCCATCGGGTAATATTGCAAAAGATGCAACAAACAACACTCTTGCTAAATTTAATTTGAAAGCAACGGGTGAAGATGTAAAAATTACCGCTATGAGTGTTGACGCATACGGTGGTGTTAATGGTAAAGGATTATACCAGATGAAAGTTGTATTTGATGGAGCTCAAAAAGGTACTACAATAGCTTCTTCTACTACTACTACTGATACAAGTGCTGGAGAGGCAAATAGTTTTACCTTTGGTAATACTTTCGTTGTTCCAGCTGATGGACAAGAGCATTCTCTTGAAATTAGAAGTGATGTCAAAAAGAGTGCTGGTACATCTTATACTGGAGGCGAGACTATAACTATTAAGTTATCAAGTATAACAGCTAAGGGCAGGACTTCTTCAGCTAGCGTTACAGCTTCTGTAGCATATGGTTATCAAGTAACTATTTCTACAGGAACTATTACAGCTGCTAAGAACAATGCTTATGGTAATTGGTCTTCTACTAACCCAACAGGTGTTAGAGGAGCTACTGAAGTTTTAGTTGGTTCTTTTGTTGTTACAGCCGGTGCTTCAGAAGTAGCTGAAATTACAGCTATTGCTGCTGAATGGACCACTACAACCAATGATACAGTTCAAAATTTGAAATTGTATAAGGGTACGAAAGAAACAGGAACTCAAATTGGTGCAGTTCAGGCAAACGTAACAGCTGCTACTGACTACACTTTCTATCCATCACCTTATATAGAAGTTTCAGCTGGCGAACAATTTATTGTTAATGCTTACGCTGACCTTCTTAATAATGATGAGGCTGGTGATTCAGGTATAGTAACTTTGGAAGTTATTACAGGAACAGGTAAGATAACTGGCGGAGCTGTTAATAGTGCTGGAAGCATAGCTGGTCAAACTTCATATGTTTCTGGAGCTGGTGTATTAAATGCTTATAAAGACGCTTCTTCACCTGTAGCTACATTGGTAACAATGGGCACTACAGGAGTAGAATTTGCTAAGATCAAATATACTGCCTCAACATCACCAGAAGATATTTTAGTGACAAAAATAGTTGCTACAACTACTTTGAGTGATGAAGCGCCAACTACTACAATCAAGAATATTAGAATAACAGCTGATGGCCTTGATCAGACATTGACTGCATTGAGTGACGCTGGTGTTGCCACTTTTGATTTATCTGGCAATCCATGGGTTATAGCAGCTGGTACTGAACCAATATTGACTGTTTCAGCTGATATTAATAGTTATAATTATGCTTCATCTGGAGCATCTGTAGCTATTGGTGTAGCAACAACTACTTACAAGGGTCAGATGTCAGGAACACCAACTGACGTTGTCATTCCTTCAGAAACAGCAGGAAATGCTATGGTTACTTATAGGACACAACCTACTGTTGCTAAGGTTGACTTTACAAGTCCTGTGTTGATCAGTGGAACAAGAGACTTATTCAGGTTCTCTGTTACTGCTGATGCAGGACATGCTGTCAACTTATACAGTATCAACTTGGATGTAAGTATGTTTGATGTTTCTACAACATCAGGCGATTTATCAATTCAAGACCTTACACTTTATGATATAAGTGATGGAAGTCAAACAGCTTTGAACGATAGAGGTGCTTATGCTACTGGTTCTTCAACAACATACAATACGACAACAACCATTGCTTCTATTGAGTTTGGAACCACTAATGATTTAAATGCTAAGGTTGGTAACATAAAGTTGTTTACTGGTGGTGACACAGCCACTACTTCAATGGATCAGATTCCAGCTGGTGACAAAGTTACTTATGCTGTTAAAGCAATAGTTGCTGGTGTTGATGTTACAGGTGATAGCATTAATATAAGACTTGCGAACGTTGGAACAACTGGTGATGATTTGAATGCTATTGTTTGGGGTGACGGAACAGATGTAAGTATTACATCTACTAAGGTCAAGACTCTTCCAACAGACACTCAATCACATACCAAATAAGTATTAGCTAAGATTAGTAA
The DNA here is from genome assembly GCA_964450565.1 of uncultured Candidatus Saccharibacteria bacterium. Lineage (GTDB taxonomy): Bacteria > Patescibacteriota > Minisyncoccia > Minisyncoccales > CG1-02-41-26 > CAYVCP01. The sequence goes on from CAYVCP010000001.1 coordinate 5,604, forward strand.
CACACCTTCGTTTTTCTATCAAGGAAAATTTGAGAAGGAGCAAGAGCCCCCTGACGAGGGGGTTCTTTGTTTTTTTCTTTTTTTTATGATATATTTTTAAATATATGGAAGAAAAACAAAAAGTAGTTGTAGTTTCTGGATATTTTAATCCTATACACAAGGGCCATGTGCGACTTTTCAAAGAAGCTAAGTCTTTAGGAGACAAGCTTGTTGTGATAGTGAATAATGATAATCAAGTTAAGTTAAAGGGTAGTTTTCCTTTTATGTCAGAGAAAAGTAGGGTTGAAGTTATAAAAGCTATTCAATATGTTGACGAGGTTATCTTATCAATTGATCAAGACAGGACAGTTAGAAAAACATTAGCCATGTTAAAGCCTGATATTTTTGCAAACGGAGGAGATAGAAGAGAAAGGGTTGATTTACCAGAGGCAGAGGTTTGTAAAAAGTATAACATTCAATTAGTTTTTAATGTTGGTGGTGGTAAAATTCAGTCAAGCTCTTGGTTGATAGAAAAGGCTCAAGGTAGGATTTTAAACAAAGAAATTCCAATAGAAAAACTGGATAAGATAAAGATGTTAGTTTTAGATAGTGACGGAGTATGTGTACAAAGAGGAACGATTATTGAAGAAAAAGAAACTGGCTCAGCTTATGAATTACAAATATCAACAGGCTTGATATCTCAAGAGTTAGCAGAAAGAATTAATAGATTAAAGAAAAAGATAATTGTTTGCATTTCATCTGGCAGAAGTTTGATGTATCTTCAAACGGTATATAGTAGAATTATTGGAGAAAATACTATTCTAATAGCAGAAAACGGTAATTTAGTTTTGCATAAAGGTAATATTTCTCAATCTTTTCAATATGGCGTAGATTATTTTCATAAGTTAGGAATTATTAGAAATAATATGAAGCACTTAGCTATTAAAGGTTTTGAGCCAAAACAAACGATTTTGACTGCTCATGCGGACAAAGAATTACAGTCTGTTTATCATATTGTTGATAAAATTGATAAAGAAAAGGAGTTACGAGTTATGTGGAATGGCGAAGCTTTTGATATTCAGAGAAAAAATGTTAACAAGGGAATGGGTTTAGAAAAATTACTCAAAGTGTTGAATATTCAGAAAGAAGAAGTAATTGCTATTGGAGATAGGGTGAATGACAAAGAGTTGTTAGATGTTGCTGGTATCGGTGTTTCCGCTGACTCTAATGCTTTAAAGGCAGAATATTGGACGAAAGATAATAACAAGTTGCCTGGCGATATTTTAGTTCAGTATCTTTTAGATTATTTTGAAAAATAAAAAATATGGATAAAAAATATATTGTTAATTTCGTAGTATTTTTCATTGTTGTTGTGGTCGCATTTTTCATTTATCAAAAATTTATGCCAAATTTAGAAAACGAGGAAGTTGTCAAAGAAGAATTTAACATAGAAGTATTACAAGAAGGAAAAGGAGAAGAAGCAAAAATAGGGGATACTGTGTCTGTGCATTATATGGGGGTTTTAAGGGATGGGACAAAATTTGATTCTAGCTTGGATAGGGAAGAGCCTTTTTCCTTTACCTTAGGAGAAAACAGAGTGATTCAGGGGTGGGAACAAGGTATTGTAGGAATGAAGGTATCTGAAAAAAGAAAACTTACTATTCCTGCTGAATTGGGATATGGTGAAGCTGGGATACCAGGGGGTCCTATTCCGCCAAATGCTACTTTAATTTTTGAAGTAGAACTTTTAGGTATTCAATAACTATGTTAAAATTTAAGCATGCTAAAGAAAAGAGCACTAATTATTATTGCTTTATTTTTGTTTCCTTTTTATTTCATTGAGGCTGATTCAAGAGATCAACTGAAAACTTATTTCGTTGACAGGGAATATGATGTAGCAAAAAGAGATACTCTTTCATCTCAACTTAAGGTAGTCTCAGAGCATGCTTATTTTTATATAGAATCAGAATGGTATGATGCTTTGGGTGATGACAGAAAGGAAGCGATTGATAGTAAATTATTAGAACTTAAAATAGAGTTTGATAATTTAATTTATCCAAAATTAACCTCTTTCTATGGTACAGAATGGATTCCAGGCATTGATAATGATTCTCATATCACGGTTCTTTTCCACGAACTAAAGGATGGGGTCGCGGGATACTTTAGGAATGAAGATGAATATCCTTTGCTTCAATCTTCTAGGTCTAACGAAAGAGAGATAATCTATTTAAATGCAGAATACCTTTTTAGTCCGTTGATAAAGGGTTATTTAGCCCATGAATTCACACATCTTCTTAATTTCAATCAGAAAGAACGACTTAAAGGGGTAATGGAAGAAGTTTGGCTAAATGAAGCAAGGGCAGAATTTGCTATTGATTTCTTGGGTTATAATGATAACTACGAACAAAGTAACCTACAACAAAGGGTAAGAGATTTTCTTTCGTTACCCGCTGATCCTTTAATAGATTGGCAAAACCAAAAGGAGGACTATGGTTCTATTAATCTTTTCATGCAATATTTAAGAGACCATTATACCACTGGAGTTATAGCTGATTCTATGAAATCATCAAAGACGGGTATAGCTTCTATAAATGAATCTTTAGAAAAATGGGGTGTTAAAAAAGATTTTTCTGATATATTTTCCGAATGGATTGTATCGAACCTTATAAATGATTGTCAGGGTACTTCAACATACTGTTATAAAAATGACAACTTAAAAACAATGAAGATTATTCCCTCATTAATATTCTTGCCGTCATTATATCAAACGAATGTTTCCTTGGAGTATTCTATTCAACCTTGGTCTGGTAATTGGTACAGAATCGTAGGAGGAGATGGAGACCTTTTGATTGATTTTCAAGGAAAAGACAATGCTGATTATGGCATGGCTTTTGTGGCTTGTGATAATGATAATAAGTGTGATGTCGGTTTTGTGGATTTAATTAACAATAAAGGAGAAATTGCTTTTATCGGCTTTGGATTGAATTATAAGTCGCTTACTTTAATTCCTTACGTTACTTCTGGCAAAGCAGATCAAAGTTATTCTTTTTCTTTAGATATTTCTTTAGAAAACAAAGAGAAAGAACAGATATTTATTCAAGAACTACAGGCACAAATCACATTATTACAAAAACAAATTCAAGAAATTAAAAATAAAATTTCTTTAATTCTAAGTAACAAAATAGAATGTGGTAATTTTATAGAAAATCTTTATTATGGAAAAAGTAACCAACAAGTTAGTTGTTTACAAAAACTTTTAATAGCAGAAGAAGTATATCCAGAAGGTTTAATAACAGGATATTTTGGATTTCTGACAAGAAAAGCAGTTATATCATTTCAAGAAAAATATATGAATGAGATTTTACTACCCCTTAACTTAAGCAAGGGAACTGGCTACGTGGGAAGATTAACTAGAGATAAATTAAACATTATAAAATAAAGAGACTATAGATAAGCTAAACTAACACTATCTATAGTCTCAAAGGCTGACTGACTATTATCTATTATCACCTCCTTACTCTTACTTTCTAGTAGGGGTCAATCAATTTGATTATATCTCATTTTTTTTATTTTGTACAACTTTTTTTATGGATAAGGTAATTTTATCAATATCTTGTTTTCTGTAAAAAGATTGTAAGGGAAAATTAATAATTCTTTTTGAAACCTCAATGGTATTTGGATAAAATGTGAGCCCTTCTTTAATTTTAGGATTTACTATAATGGGGTTGTGCCATATTCTGGTTGGGAAAATTCTTTTCTTTTTTATACTATAAACAAAAGAATCTCTATTTTTATTTTTCATATAAAGGCAACTTAAAAAATTAAAACTATTGTTGTTCTGTGGTTGTGTGACAAACCCTATCTTTTTTAATTCGTTCTGGAAATAGATAGAAACATCTCTTCTTTTTTCTATTGTTGCATTAAGGTTTTTGAAATAAAAAGCAAAAATATTATAGGAAACTCTATTGATAGCAGAAAGAGTTATTGTCTTTTCTTTCCTGATGTTTTGTTTTGCCTGTTTAGCAAAAAATGTTTTAAAAATAAAAGAAAATAAAGAAAAACAGTTTAGGAAAGACAATAAATCTCTTTTAGAAAAACTTGTTTTTTTTAAACTAATTGTTTTTTCTTTTGATAGGATAGCTATACCACCTCTTAATGTGGGGAATAACTTATAAGTGCTGAAAAAAGCAGCGTCAGAAAAATTACCAAGATATCTTTCCTTATATCTGCCCCCTAAAGCATGGGAGCAGTCTTCAATTATTTTTAGATTATGCTTTTTTGCTATTTTTGTTATTTTCTCTATATCACAAGCCAAGCCATAGGTATGAGACATTACGATAGCTTTCGTTTTATTTGTTATTTTCTGTTCTATGGCACCTGCTTTTATATTAAAAGTTTCTTTATCTACATCAATAAAGATTGGTTTTATCTGATATCTCTGAAAAATAGGAATAAATATATCACAGGTAAAAGCAGGAAATATTATCTCAGAGCCTTGCAACGATAGCTCTTCAATAATTAACCGAAAAGCTGTTCTCCCCATATCAGTAAAAGTAATGCTTTTTTGGGGAAACATTTTTACCAATCCTTTTATTTCTTTTTTTGGCTTAAAAAAGCAAGGCAAAAGAAGAAATAGTTCTCTTATTCTTATTTGAGGGTGGACAAAATACATTGTTTTGTTTGTTTAATTGTTTGTTCTAAGGTAAAGTTCCATGATCTTTGTTCTGCATTTTTACCGAGCCTATCCCTTAAACCCTGATTTTCTATAAGTAGCTCAATACTTCTTTTTATTTCTTTTATATTTTTTGGTTCTATTAGAATACCCTCTTTATGTTGTCTAATAATTTCAGGAATAGCTCCTACTCTAGTTGCTATTATGGGGAGGCTCGCTCTCATGGCTTCTAAAATAACAAAAGGAAACCCTTCTTTCAAAGAAGGAAGACAAAAAATATCAAAAGCTTTTAGGTATTGATGAGCTTCTTTCATTCTTCCCTTGAAAACTATATTTTTCGTTTTAATTAATTTTTCCAATCTTTTTCTTTCTCTTCCATCGCCAATAATAACTAAATTGATATTTAAATCATTTATAGCTCTAATTAAGTATTTTAACCCCTTTGTTTTATAAAGATTAGCTATAACACCAACCGTAAAACCTTGAATGTTCAGTCTTTCTCTTGCTTCCTTTTTATTTAAAAAAGAAATATCTGCTATTCCGTTTGGTATTTTAATAACCTTTTTGCTAGTTATTGTTTCTGCTATTTTTTTATCAGCATTACTCAAAACAATGAATTTGTCCTTATAGCGAGCAGTGAGTCTTTCTAAAATAAAATAAACTTTACTTTTTAAAAATCCTGGTTCCAGAAAAGACCATCCATGTACAGTATAAATAGTTTTGATATTTTTTGAAGCTATACTTCCCAATATTCCTGCTGTTGTTGAATTAAGGTGTAAAATATCGGGCTTTTCTTTTTTGAGTAATTTCTTTATTTCTTTAATACCCAAAAGAGCTTCTAGAGGATTTGGTAATCTTTTTAAATATTTTAATTCTATATTTCTTATGTTTGCTTTGTTAAGTTCCTTGAATAATTCTTTATCTCCTTCTCCTGCTACAACTAAAATATCAAAATCTGTTAGATTTCTTGCTAATTCAAAAACATATTTTTGAGCTCCCCCAAACTCTGACTTTGTAATTAAAAACAGTATTTTAGGCATTATTTGATTATACTTAAAATTTAAGAAAATTCTACTTGAATATTATTTTTTTACTGATAACATGGAAATTAGTTGTTTTCTTCTTTTTATTATTTCTAACAGTAAAAGGGGGGTCGTAGTGAGTAATACTTTCAGAGAGATCATAGAAGATGCCATGGATTTTCATGCGTGGGAAGATGATGTGTCGTTATTGGCACACAGAAGGAGGGGTGGTGATATTCTATTATATGACCCGAACATTAAGAAAGGTGACTTTTTCTTGTCATCTTATTTAAAATTTCTTGTCCTTTCTCTTACTAGAGACACACTTTCTTTGCAGATAAAACAAAAAGAAGTTAACAGCGCGGGCGTTTATTCACAGCAATATATTGACCTTCAGAATAAGGTCAATATGATAAAGGATTTACTATTGAACGTATTGGAAGAACTTGTTGATGAAAACAATCTTTTTCCAGAAGAATGTAAGGGCAAAGCTTACGCTCTATATTTTACAAGAGCATGGAGGCTTTGTGCAGAAGAGTTTCTGGGGAAAACAACAAGGGACCTAATGCTTATGAAAGCGAGAGCAATATAAACTAACACAAAGCATGTCTTGATAGTTATAGTTGCAGGGCATGCTTTTTAATTGATTTTTACAACATTTTCTTTTAAACTATAATATATGTCAAAAGTATTAGTAACAGGTGGAGCTGGTTTCATAGGAAGCCATTTAACAGACCTTTTAATTGAAAAGGGTTATGAAGTTTTTGTTTTAGATAATTTAGCTACAGGTAAAAGAGAAAACGTTAGTCCAGAAGCTCATTTTATAGAAGCTGATATTTGTAATAAAAATATAAATAAATATTTTGAGGGAATTGATTATGTCTTTCATTTAGCTGCAAAACCAAGAGTACCAATTTCTGTTAAAGATCCTGTGTCAACAACAGAAGTTAATATTTTGGGTACTGTAAATGTGTTTACTTTAGCAAAAGAAGCTGGAGTGAAAAGAGTTATTTTTGCTTCTTCTTCATCTGTTTATGGAGACCAAAAAGAATTTCCTCTAAGAGAAGACATGATTCCTAATCCGAAGAGTCCTTATGCTTTACAAAAATATGTTGGAGAACAGTTCGCTAAAATATTCTTTGAATTATATGAGTTTCCTATTGTTTGTTTAAGATTCTTTTGCGTCTTTGGACCTAGACTACTTTTTGATTCGGACTATAGTTTAGTTTTAGGAAAATTTTTAAAGTTAAATAAAGAAGGAAATCCTTTAACTATTTTTGGTAATGGAGAACAGACAAGGGGATTTTGTTACGTAGAAGATATAGCAAAAGCTTGTGTTTTAGCTATGGAATCTGATAAATTAAATGGCATGGAAATAATAAATACAGGTGGAGAACGAGCTATCTCTGTGAATTTTTTGGCTGATTTGATCGGTGGAGAAAAGAAATATTTACCAGAAAGATCTGGTGATGTAATGCATACTAAAGCTGATATTCAAAAAGCAAAAGAACTATTGGGTTGGTCTCCTAAAATCTCTTTTGAGGAGGGGGTTAAAAAGACCCAGGAATGGTTTTTAAAACAATAAAAAATTATGGAAAAAAATATAAAAGATTTAAAAGTTTCAATTGTGGGAGTTGGTATGGTTGGGGGTGCTTTAGAAAAATATTTTGAGGCAAAAGAAAATGAGGTATTTTTATACGACAAAGGAAGGGATTTGGGTTCACCAGAAGAGGTGAATAAAGGAGATATTGTGTTTATTTGCGTTCCTACACCTTTTATAAAAGGACAGGGTTTTGATCTGTCTTTTGTAGAAGAAACTTGTGAATATTTAGAAAATGGAAAGGTAGTTGTTATTAAGTCTACTGTTGTTCCTGGAACAACAGAAAAATTACAAGCTAAATATCCTCAGCATAAATTATTGTTTAATCCAGAATTTTTAACTGAAGTTACGGCAGATCAAGACATGAATTATCCTGACAGGCAAATTGTTGGATATACGAAAGAAAGCAAAAATGTGTCAGGAACAGTTATGCTACTTTTACCTATGGCTCCTTATGAGAAAATAATGTCATCCACTGAAGCTGAATTAGTAAAATACTTTGGCAATAATTGGTTTGCAGTAAAGGTTATTTTTGCTAATCAATTTTTTGATCTTTGTGAGAAGATTGGGGCCGATTATGAAGATGTTATGGAGGCAGCATCTGCAGATAAAAGAATCGGAAGAAGTCATTTAAAGGTTTTCCATAAAGGGTATAGGGGGTATGGGGGCAAATGTCTGCCAAAAGACATCAGGGCTTTAATTGAATTTGCAGATAAAAATAACATAGATATGGAGTTACTAAAAAGAGCAGAAAAGATTAATAATGATTTAATGGAAAAACAAAAAATTGAAGATCCTGAAAAATTCTCAAAAAGAGACTAATGAAAGCAAAAATTTTAGCTTTATTTTTTACTTGTAAAAATGGTTTAGAAACATGGAATAAGGTTGGAAGCCTCAAAAGAGAGATAAAGCCTTATGAAGAGTTATCTAATTATTTTAAAGAAATTTATTTTTTTACCTATGGCAATGAAAAAGATTTAAAGTTTCCTTTACCAGAAAATATAAAGGTTTTTCCTAAAAAAGGAAACATGCCCTCAATATTATATAGTTTTTTTCTACCTTTCCTATATAGAAAAGAATTAAAAAAAGTAGATATTATAAAAACAAATCAGATGTCAGGATCATGGACAGCTCTTTTAGTAAAGCTATTTTTTAAGACAAGAGTTGTTTTGCGGTGTGGTTATGAATGGTTAAATGTAATAGAAAAAGAAAAAAAGCCTTTTTGGAAAAAGGTTTTTGTTTATTGTGTTAGCAAGGTTGCTTATCATTGTTCGGATAAAATAATTTTTACTTCAAAAAAAGACAAAGAATATGCAAAAAAAGTTTTTAATATAGAAGAAAAGAAGGTTACAATTATTCCAAACTATATTGACACAGATGTTTTCAAAAATTTAGCTTTGCAAAAACAAGACCGAGTAATTTTTGTTGGTAGATTAGCAAGAGAAAAGAATCTTTTAAACCTGGCAAAAGCATGTTCAGATTTAAAAATTCAACTTTGCTTAATAGGTCAAGGTGATCAAAAAGAACAATTAAAGCAAGTTAATCAAGCGATTGATTTTAAGGGTAGTATTCCAAACGATAAATTACCTTTAGAAATTAATAAATCATTAATTTTTTGTTTGCCTTCTTTCTATGAGGGTTGTCCGAAAGCATTGCTTGAGGCTATGGCTTGTGGTTTAGCTTGTGTGGCAAGTAATGTTGAGGGTATTAAAGAAATTATTAATGAAGATAATGGGGTTTTAACGGACACAGACGAGCTAAGTATCAAAGAGGGGATACAAAGGTTGTTAAATAACGAAACTTTAAGAAAAAAGATAGGAGAAAAGGCACGGGAAACGATTGAGGATAGATTTTCTTTAAACAAAATTATAGAAAAAGAATTAAAACTTTATATTGAATTTTATGAGAAAAAAAGTAACTATTTATTGTCTTAAATTACATAATTTTCTTTATAAACTAATCAGCAAACTATCTTTTGAGAAAGGAATACATCCAAAACATAGAATTATAAATTACCACAAGTTTTTTTTAGACAATATTAATTCTGAAGATGTCGTTTTAGATATCGGGTGCGGTAATGGATTTTTAACTTTTGA
>CAYVCP010000001.1:15072-57943 GCA_964450565.1 uncultured Candidatus Saccharibacteria bacterium
ATGATTAATCGTGATTGGATTACCTTATACAAGAAAGAGCTGGGGGTTGAATGGAGATTAGATAAAACTCATTTTACTGAATATACTTTATTAAGTTTTCAAGAAGAACTGAAATGTGCTGGTTTGATGATAAAAGAGTATTCTGTTTAGTTTGGGGAGATTTGGGCAATTGTTAAAACAATATGAAAAAAAAGATATTTATTACAGGTATAGCTGGATTTATTGGCTCTCATTTAGCTGAGTATTGTTTACATAAAGGAGCTCTTGTTTCGGGTACTATTTTAGAAAAAGAAGATACAAAAAATATTGATAACATCAAAGATCAAGTCAGTCTTTTTAAATGCGATTTGACCAATAAAAAAAGAACGAAGCAAGTTTTAGGAGAAATTAAGCCAGACATTATATTTCATTTAGCAGGACAAAGTTCCATTGCTCTTTCTTTTAAACATCCAGACAAAACATTATTGGTTAATATCTTTTCAACACTTAACATTTTAGAATCTTCCAAAGAATTAAATATAAATCCCATAATTCAAATTGCAGGTTCTGCAGCAGAGTATGGTTTAATAAAAAAAGAAGAATTACCAATTAAGGAAAACGTTCCTTTAGTCCCCTTATCTCCTTATGCTGTTTCTAAGGTTACTCAAGAAATGTTGGCTTTACAGTATTATAAAACAAATGATTCTAAAATTATTATAACAAGATTTTTTAATATTGAAGGTGCAAGGAAAGATCATTCTGCTGTTTCTTCTTTTGCTCAACAAATTGCTTTAATTGAAAAAGGAAACAAAGCAGAAATCTGTGTTGGCAATTTAGATGCTATCCGTGATTTTGTGGATATTGATGATTTAATAAAAGCTTTGTGGGTTTGTGTAGTAAAATGTGATTTTGGAGAAAGTTATAATATCGGAACAGGAAGGGGATATAAAATAAGAGATGTGTTAGACATGCTAATATCGTTATCTAAAAATAGAGATATTCAGATTAAACAAACCGAAGAAAGAATAAGGTCAAATGATGTGCCTGTTCTTATCTCTGATTCTACAAAATTTAAAAAAAAGACAGACTGGATACCAAAAACTGGTTTAAAAACAACATTAAAAAAGGTGCTAAATCATTATAGATATGAGACAAAAGATTAATAAAATATTTGATTCTATAAGTAATGTATTCTTGAACGATAAATATGATTTGTCCTATATCGCAGAAAGTAGGGATTGGGTTATTGGGCAACTAGGCAGGGAGATAACTAATAATTTGAACTCTTTAAAAATGATAAAATCTAGAATGACTCTCTCTTCTTTTGGTTTAAGGAATCAGATTGTGCACTTTGGGTCTCCTCATATTTTTTTAAAAGACAATGGGGTTTGTCATATTGATAAAACAAATAAATATGTTTTAAGCTGGTTTCATATAGTTCCTGGGAATAGGAGAAATAAAAATATTATAGAAGGACAAAAACATTTAAGTTTTATCCATACTGCTTGTTATTCTACTAAAAAAGAATTAGTTAATCTTGGGGTAAAAGAAAATAAAATTATTGTTATTCCATTGGGGATTAATTTATCATTATTTAAACCATCCTTGAATAAGGGGTTAGATTTACCAAAAGATAAAATAATCATAGGATCTTTTCAAAAAGATGGCATAGGGTGGAAAGAAGGACTAGAACCAAAAATGGTAAAAGGACCCGATATTTTTGTTAAGGTTGTTTCAGAATTAAATAAAATACACCCTGTCTTTGTTCTTTTGGTCGGTCCCTCAAGAGGATATGTAACAAAAGAGCTCGGAAAGAGGGGTATTCCCTACAAAAGTATCGGATTTTTAAGAGATTTTAGAGACATTGTACAATACTATCAGGCTTTAGATCTATACTTGATAACCTCAAGAATAGAAGGAGGACCAAGAGCTATATTAGAATCTTGGGCTACAAAAGTTCCTCTTGTTTCCACAAAAGTAGGTATGGTTCCAGATATTGCAGAAAATGGTTTAAATGCTCTTTTGACTGAAGTTGAAGATGTTGGTGAGATTATAAGTAAAGCGAAAATGATTATTGAGAATAAGAATTTAAGAGAAAGTTTAATAAACAATGGATTTGAAGCTGTACAAAATTATTCTTTAGAAAAGACTACAAAGAGATTTTTTAATGAAATTTATTCAAAGCTTTTATGAAAATTCATATTTTATTTCAATTTAAGCATGGTCCTTTTGGCGGAGGAAACCAGTTTTTGAGAGTACTAAAAGAAGAATTTAAAAAGATGGGAGTTTATGAAGAAAGAAAAGAAAGGGCTGATGCTATTCTTTTTAATAGTCATCATCATCTAAAGCAGGCTTTTTGCTTAAAAAATAAATTTCCTAAAAAAGTTTTTATTCATAGAATTGATGGACCAATCTTTAATTATAGAAAGAAAGAGAAATTTTTTGATAAGGCTATTTTTGATATAAATAAACTTTTGGCTGACATAACTGTTTTTCAATCGCTATGGTGCTTTAAAGAAAATAAAAAGTATTTTTCTTATCCTAGTGACAGTAAAATTATCTTAAATGCTGGAGATCCTATTTTTAATCAGCAAGGGAAAAAACCATTTGATCAAAATAAAATAAAACTAATTGCTGTGAGTTGGTCTTCTAATTGGTTAAAAGGATTTGATATTTATAAGTATTTAGATGAAAATCTTAATTTCTCAAAATATGAAATGAGTTTTGTAGGTAATACCCCTATAAAGTTTAAAAATATTAAGACAATACCACCTGTATGTTCCGAGGAATTATCAAAAATTCTTAAACAATATGATATTTTTATCCAAGCAAGTAAAACAGAGGCTTGTTCTAATGCATTAATAGAAGGTATCTCGTCTGGATTGCCAGTAGTTGCTTTCAATGCAACGAGTAATCCAGAAGTTGTTAATAAAGGAGGGGAGTTGTTTAACTCAAAGGAAGATGTTATAGATAAGATAGAAAAAGTTGTTAAAAATTATAAATATTATCAAGATAATTTACCAATTTTTTCTATTAAAGATAAGGCAGAAGAATATTACAATATTATTTTAGGTTATCAAAATATTAACAATAAAAAGATTAATTTTACTAAAAAGTTAAAGTTTTTGATCCTAGAAGCAATTGTTTTAATTCATAAAATAATAAATAAAATATGTCTAAAAAAGCATTAATCACCGGTATTACCGGACAAGACGGTTCTTATTTAGCTGAGTTTTTATTAGCTAAGGGATATGAAGTTTATGGGGTTAAAAGAAGATCTGCTTCTTTTAATGAAGAAAGAATTTCACATATTAAAAATGATAATTTTCATCTTTATTATGGAGATATGACAGATACGGGAAACTTAATAAGTATGATGCAAGAAATAAAGCCAGATGAGGTTTATAATCTGGCTGCTCAAAGTCATGTTGGAACTTCTTGGAAAATACCAGAATATACAGCAAATGTGGATGGTGTAGGTGTTTTAAGAATATTAGAAGCCATAAGGTCTCTGGGTCTTAAAAGCAAGTTTTATCAGGCTTCAACAAGTGAACTTTTTGCTGGAGAGGCAAAAGAAGGATTTTTAAAAGAATCAACCCCTTTTCATCCTCAAAGCCCTTATGCTATAGCAAAGTTATTTGGCTATTGGACTGTGAGAGCATATAGAGATGCTTATAATATTTTTGCTTGTAATGGTATTCTTTTTAATCACGAGTCACCAAGAAGAGGAGAAAATTTTGTTACTAGGAAAATAACCTTAGCTGCTTCTAGAATACATTTTGGTTTACAAGAAAAGCTTTTTTTAGGAAATTTAGACGCTAAAAGAGACTGGGGCTATGCAAAAGATTACGTAGAAATGATGTGGCTTATGTTACAGGCAGAAAAACCAGATGATTATGTTATAGCAACAGGAGAGAATCATTCTGTAAAGGAATTTTGCGAAATAGCCTTTAAAGAAGCGGGCATAGAACTCGTATGGAAAGGAGAGGGTATGTTAAAAAAAGGGATTGATAAAAAAACAAATCAAATAGTTATTGAAGTGGATCCTAAATTCTTTAGACCCGTTGAAGTAGCCTCTCTTTTAGGAGATGCCACGAAAGCAAAGAAAGAGTTAGAATGGTTTCCCAAAACAAGTTTTTCTGATTTAGTGAAAATAATGGTTAAATCCGATTTAGAAAAAGCAAAGAAAGAGTTTAATGCTAAATCATATTAGAAAAACTTACCATAGAAATATCTTAGAGGAATTTCTAAAAAAAGAAGCTTCTTTGATAGAGGGTAGTGTTTTGGATGTTGGCTCTCAAAAAAGAAAATATGATCATTTGTTCTCTGGTAAAGTTTTTGCTTGTGATATAAATGCAGATGAAAAATTAAATATTGAAAAACAAAATGTTGTATCTTTAAGTTATCAAGACAATGCCTTTGATAATGTAATTTGTTTAGAGGTTCTTGAATATTTAGAAGTTTATGATTTTAAGAAAGCTCTTTCTGAATTAAAAAGAGTTGCCAAGAAAAGTTGTTTAATTACCATACCTTTTTATTATAAAGATCATAAGGATAATTTTAGAGTTACTTTTTCTTATTTAGAAAAAATACTTAATGACATGAATGTATCTTATGAAATAAAAAAGATAGGCAATAGATTTACGAGCTCTTATGATGCAACTAGATATTCTTTTCTTGAAAGACGAATTGTTTTCCCGGTACTTTTATTTAAGTTCGTCATGATCAAACTATTTTCTTTACATAAAATAGAAGATGATTTTTATTCTGGTTTATTTATCAAAGTTCTATGAATTTTTATGAAAAAAAGTATAAAAGAATAGTGGTTATTGATAGGAAAGCTGATTCTAATTTTTGGGATAGTCATTGGGACAAAGAAAATTTATCAACAATGATGACAAGAGGGGGTAGTCGTATTGTAAATAAATTTACAAAAAGATTCTTAAAGAAGGGTTCTAGGATATTAGAGGGGGGGTGTGGAACAGGAAAAAATGTTTATAACTTAAATAAATTAGGATATGATTGTTATGGTGTAGATTTTGCTAAAAAGACAGTAGAGAGAATAAAACACTATTTTCCTAATTTAAAAGTGTCTGAACAGGATTTGAATCATCTCTGTTTCCCTGATAATTATTTTTCAGGGTACTGGTCTCTAGGGGTCATAGAACATAATTTTACAGGATATGAAGACATGATCAAAGAGGCTAGTAGAGTTTTAAAACCAGCAGGCTATTTGTTTTTAAGTTTTCCCCACATGTCACTTTTGAGAAAAATAAAAGCACATTTTGGTTGTTACCCTAATTTTAATGGAGAAAACGGTTTTTATGAATTTATTTTAGACGATAATCAAGTTGAAAAATGTGTTAAAAATCAAGGTTTTTCACTTATTTCCCAACATTCCTTGGACGCTGTGAAGGGAATTAAAGACGAAATCAGTATACTCAGACCCTTTTTAAGGTTATTATATAAAAATAGAAGTTTGTTTGCTCGGGGTACGCGTTATATAATCTCTACCTTCTTTGCTTTTTTAGTTGGGCATTCTAAATTAATGATTTTTCAAAAAAATGATATTAAGAATTGATGACATTGGGGCTTCAACTAAAACTTTTAACCAGTATGGAAAAAAAGTTTTTTATATTAGTAATATTCCTGTCTTTTATTTTCCTTTAGCTAATTTCTGGTTTTTCAAAAAAGTGTGGCCCTTTAAAGGGTGGGGTCCTTATAAGGAGCTGTTAAAAGAAGAATGGCTAAGCTATCTTGAGGTTTTTAAAGAATATCAAATAAAACCAATTATTGCTATTACTGCTTGTTGGTGCGAAAAAGATTCTTCTCTGACTCCTTTTTTTGAGAAGTTTCCTGAACAATCAAGTTTATTGAAAAAAGCCTTTTTAAACGATGATATTATAATTGCTAACCATGGTTTAAGTCATTGTGTTATTGGAAAGCATCTACCTTTGTTTTTTGGTTCTAATAGAAGGTATCATAGAGAGTTTTGGCCTTATCTCACGGAAAAGACACATTTTTTTCATATTTTAAAATCCCAAAAGATTTTAGAAGATTTTTTTGAAAAACAAATTGAAATTTTTGTTCCACCTGGTAATATATGGAGTCATAAAACATATGAAGTATTAAAAAAAACTAATATAAAAAAGGTTATAGCCAATAGATATATGGCAGACTCAGAAGAGGATATGATAGGAATTGATTTTATCGATGACAGAGAGGATTTTGCCATAATGCACGATAGAGATTTAAAATTAAAGGGAGTAAAGTATCTTAAAAATGTACTCAAAAAATTTACAAAAAAAGATAATTGAATATTATACCTCTTATTATAAGTCTTGTGGCTTGAAAGATTTTGAAGAAAGAGCGAAAGCAAGATTGAGAGAAGAAGATTTAGAACTAGAGAGAATGAAAAAACTTGAAAAGATTTTACACAAAAACTTTACGAAAAAAAAGCATTTTATTTTTGGTGCAGGCACCGCAGGCTTAGCTGTCGTTTTAAAAGAACAATATGATGCTGATGTCTATGGTATAGAACCATCAACCGAAGAGTTTAATATTATTCAAATGAAATTAAAGGAAAGGGGTATTGCTCTTTCAAACTTTAGAAAGGAATATGGAGAAAAACTATCCTTTTTTAATGAACAATTTGATTTTGTTCATTGTTTTACGGTCTTAGAGCATGTTACTAATGTAAGAAAATGTATTGAAGAAATGGTAAGAATTACAAAAAAAGGGGGGGTTATTTATATTAATACTCCTAATTATGCTTTTCCCGAAGAAAGACATTATAAAATTAGATTTCCTTTTCCACCAGCCTATATGCCGAGAATATTCTCTTATTTTTATCTAATGTTAAGACAAAGACCGTATAAGTTTTTAAGGAGCATTAACTTTTTAACCGAGAGAAAATTAGAGAAATATTTAAAAGAAGTAAAGGGGATTCAATGGGAAAGAATAGGAAAAAAGCATAATCAAGAAATAATAATTAAAAAACAATGAAAATAGCTTTTATAATTTATAGAGACGCTTATTACAAGCATTTTGGACCTATTATCACAGAGGCCTTGAAAAGAAACCATGACATTTTTTGTTTACACGATTACTCACAATCAAAGGATGGATTAAAGGGATATCAATTTCCCAGTATTGAAAAAATGCCAAATTTTAAAGGTAACGTAAAAGCAATATCGTTTCTTAATAGAGATGATTTATTGAAAAAGATAAAAGAAAACAATATTGAAACTGTTATTTTACTAGAATTCTTAGAAGAACATATAGCCTTAAAAAAACAACTAAACATTTCTTTTGTTTCTTTACAGTGCGTATATGACACTATGACTCATTACCAGTTCATAAAAGAAGCTGATAGGTATTTTTTCTATTCTGAAAATTGGTTTTCTATCATTCAAAAATATTTAGAAGAAAAGAAGCAAATACTTGATAGAAAAAATATTAGATTTACTGGTAGTCCAGAGCTAGATCAAGTTTTTAAGATTGACAAACAAGAGATGAAAAAAAAGTTTAATATTCCTCAAGATC
Source organism: uncultured Candidatus Saccharibacteria bacterium (assembly GCA_964450565.1). Taxonomy (GTDB): domain Bacteria; phylum Patescibacteriota; class Minisyncoccia; order Minisyncoccales; family CG1-02-41-26; genus CAYVCP01. Next base: position 22,597 of record CAYVCP010000001.1, read on the forward strand.
AAAAAGTAGTTTTATTGTTACCCTTTCCTTTTAAGGCTTCTTCTGATAGGTTTTGGGCTCCTATTATATATGGAAAGAGTAATTTTATCTTACAATTATTTATATCTATTTTTTCTTTTAAATTAAGATTTATCAAGCAAGTTATTAAAAGACAGAATGATAAAAAAGTCATAGAAAAAATTAGAGAATTTTGTGACAAAAATGATGCTTATCTTTTAGTTAAAGCAAGAAAAAAAGAGCCTGTTAGAAAGTATTTGAAAAAGTTAGCAGATCAAATAATATACGACGAAAGCTATTATCCTGCTACTATTTTAGAGTGTATGAAAATGTCGGACATTTGTTTAAGCTTTTATTCTTCTGCTGTAATTGAGGCTAGTGCTTGTGCTGTTCCTAATCTATGTATTACTCCTTCAGGAAAAGACTATAAGAATTTAAAAACTGATATGTGGAAGGTTATACTTGAGTACCAAAAAGAAATATTTAATTTCCATGGTGTTTCTTACAAAATGAGTATTCCAGAGATTATTAAAGATATGCCACTAAAGTCTTTCTCAGACTTTCCTGTAATTAATGAAAAAAGGAGAGAGTATCTTGAAAAATTTCTTCCTTTTTTAGGTAAATCTTCTGAGAAAATTCTTGATGAGATTGAAAATATGGCAAGAATAGTTTAAAATTAAACATATGAGTTTAAAAAATAAAACAATTTTATTGACTGGGGGAGTTGGTTCTTTCGGAAAAAAGTTTGTTTCAATAGCTTTAAAAGAGCACGATCCTTATTCTATTAGGGTATATGATATTAATGAATTAGGACTTGTGGAAATGAGAAGACATTTTAAAGACAAAAGATTAAGATTTCTTATTGGAGACGTAAGAGATAAAAATAGATTGAAAAGAGCTATGAATAATGTTGATATTGTGGTGCATGCTGCTGCTTTAAAACATGTTGATATGTGTGAATATAATCCCATTGAAGCTGTTCGGACAAATATAGAAGGAGCAATGAATGTTGTTGACGCTGCTATTGATAATAATGTTGCAAAAGTAATTAATATCAGCACTGATAAAGCAGCTTACCCTGTTAATCTTTATGGAGCTAGTAAAATGGTAGCTGAAAAACTTTTTATTCAAGGAAATACTTACGTTTCTGCTAATAAAGAAACTATTTTTTCTTGCACTAGGTATGGAAATGTACTCGGATCTTCTGGTAGTGTAATTCCATTATTTCAAGAACAAAAGGAACAAGGAAAACTTAAGATTACAGACGAAAATATGACTAGATTTTGGCTTAAGATAGAGGATGGGGTAAATTTTGTTATAAAAAGTATTAATATGATGAAAGGAGGAGAGATTTTTATTCCCAAAATTAAAAGTATGAAAATTATGGATTTAGCCGAAGCTATAGCTCCTGGGGTAAAAAAAGAGATTATCGGAATAAGACCAGGTGAAAAAATACATGAAGTTTTGCTTACCAAGGAAGAGGCTAGACACTCAAAGGCTTATAAGGATTATTTTGTTGTTTGTCCAGAGTTTTCTTTTTGGAAGGATGAAAAAGACAGTGGCTGTCAATTAGACTCTTCTTTTGAGTATTCTAGCGATACCAACGAAGATAAACTAGTTAAAGAAGATTTAAAGAAAATAATAAATTAATGAAAAAGATTATCCCTTATGGCAAGCAATGGATTTCAGAAGAAGATATTAAAGAAGTTGTTAAGGTATTACATACAGATTGGTTAACTTGTGGACCAGAAGTTAAAAATTTTGAACAGAAGTTAGCTTCTTATTGTAAGGCAAAATATGCTGTTTGTGTTTCTTCTGGAACAGCAGCCCTACACTCAGCTTATTATGCTATTGGTTTAGGAAAAGGCGATGAGGTTATCACAACACCTTTAACTTTTTCAGCAACATCAATGGCTCTAGCATATGTTGGAGCAAAACCAGTATTTTGTGATGTAAAAAAGGATACTTTAAACATAGATCCGAAAGAAATTGAAAAATCAATTACCAAAAAAACAAAAGCGATTTCTATTGTGGATTTTGCAGGTCAGCCTTGTGATTTAGACGAAATAAAAAAGATAGCAAAAAAACATAATTTATTTGTCATTGAGGACGCTTCCCATGCTATTGGATCTGATTATAAGAAAAGAAAGGTGGGCGGTATAAGTGACTTAACAATTTTTTCTTTTCATCCTGTTAAAACAATATGTACTGGAGAAGGAGGGGCCATATTAACGAATAATAAAAAGTTTTATGAAAGAATGAAGATGTTTCGTCATCATGGCATTATTAAAAAAGATAATTGGAAATATAGTGTGGTAGATATAGGTTATAACTATAGGATTACTGATATGCAATGCGCTCTTGGAATTTCACAATTAAAAAAGATTGATTTTTTTAAAAAAAGAAGAAGAGAGATTGTTGAAATGTATAGAGATTTATTAAAAAATGAAGATATTATTTTTATTAAGGAAAAAGAAAATGTTAAATCTTGTTGGCATATTTATCCCATTCAGTTGAAAAATAGGAAAAAAGTATTTGAATTTTTAAGAAAAAAAGGTATTTTGGTTCAAGTTCACTATGTTCCCTTGCATTTTCAACCCTTTTATCAAAAGAAGTTTAATTATAAAGTAGGAGATTTTCCTGTTGTAGAAGAGTATTATAAAAAAGCTTTAACCTTGCCTCTTTATCCTAAGATGAAAAATACAGATGTTGAAACAGTTGTAAAAACATTAAAACAAATTTTATGAGGACATTCCAAGAAGAAAATTGGACCTCAGAACATGGCGACCAGTATAATACGAGAAATCCAAAAACTATAGAAGAAACAGATCAGCTTTATCTAAAGAACTATGATTTGAAAAGAAGTTCTTTAAATGAAGAGTTTTTGGGAGATCTAAAAAGAGATATCAAAATTCTTGAAGTTGGTTGTAATATGGGGGCCCAGTTAGACGGTTTAAAGAAAATGGGTTTTACAAATTTATTTGGCATTGATGTTAATAGGGAATCTTTGAAGGTAGCTAAAAACAATTTTGATGCTATGTTTGGGTCTGCTCTAGATTTACCTTTTAAGGATAATTATTTTGATTTAGTTTTTACCTCTGGAGTTTTAATTCATATTTCACCTAAAGATTTGAAACAAGTAACAGAGGAAATTGTGCGATGTTCTAAAAAATATATCTGGGGTTTTGAATATTTTTCAGATACAGCAAAAGAAATACCTTATAGAGGAAAGGAAAATTTGCTTTGGAAAAATAATTTTTCTAAATTTTATCTAAATAACCATAATCTTGATCTTATAAAAGAAAAAAGAATTCAATACTTAAACGATAAAAATGAAGATGTAATGTTTCTTTTAAAAAAGAAATGATCTCAAGCATCATACAAGCTCGTATTACGTCAACTAGATTGCCTAATAAGGTTTTGATGGACATAGAAGGAAAGCCCATGGTTTTAAGGGTTGTAGAGAGATTAAGAATGTCTAAAATGATAGATCTGCTTATTTTAGCTATTCCGGATACAAAAGAAAATGATATTTTAGAAAGTTTTTGTAAAACAAATAAAATAAAATACTTTAGGTCATCTGAAGAAGATGTTTTAAAAAGATATTATTTAACAGCAAAACACTATAATGTTGATACAATAGTACGCATAACCTCTGACTGTCCTTTTATAGATCCTGTTATTACAGATAAAATTATCAAAGAGCATATTAAAAGTAAGACAGACTATACTTCTAATGTTATTAAGAGAACTTTTCCGCGCGGTTTTGATACCGAAGTTTTTTCTTTTTTTGCTTTAGAAAAATCTTATAATAAAACAAAAGAAAAATATCAAAGAGAACATGTCACCCCTTATTTCTTTGAAAATCCAAATATTTTCAGTCTCCACAATGTCGTTTATAAGAAAGATTACTCTGATATAAGATTAACAGTAGATACCAAAGAAGATATGGAATTAGCCAGAAAGATTTATAACCACTTTAAAGATAAGATGTTTTTTTTAGAAGATATTATTTTATATTTGCGTCAAAAACCTGATTTTTCTATCATAAATAAAGGTATAAGACAAAAAGATTTAAAAGCGTGAGTTTTTTTAAAAATAAAGTTGTTTTTTGTCGGCATGGGAAAACAGATTGGAATAAAGAAAAAAGGACAATGGGAAATATTGATATACCATTATCTAAAGAGGGTATTTTACAAGCCCAAGAAACAGCAGAAAATTTAAGTAACTGTAGTTTTGATCTTATAATTGCTTCACCCAAAAAAAGATGTATCCAAACAGCAGGTATTATAGCAAAGAGATTAAATATTCAAGAAATCATAACACAAGATAATTTTACAGAAAGAAATTTAGGTGTTTTACAAGGGTTAACAAACTTAGAAGCAAAAAATAAATACCCTTTTCTTTTTAAAGAAGGAAAATTTGATTATAATAGTATTGTCCCTAAAGGAGAAAGTGTGAGAGATTTTATTGCAAGAATAAAGGGGGGGATAGAAGAGGGAAGACCATTATTTGATTCAAAAAAAGTTCTTGTTATAACGCACCATGGTGTTTTAACAGCCGTTTTTTCTATTATAAAAAACATGGATTTTAATGAAGTTGCGCAAAAATATACTTTTTCATATGCAGAAATAATTGAAATTTAGCTTTTTTCTTTACTAATTAATCAAAAAAGAGTAATAATATATACATGATGTTATCTTTAAGAAAAGCAAATATTAAAGACGCAGAATTTCTTTTTGAATTAAGGAATAATCCTGATATCTTTAAATATTATAGAAATCCAGTAAAAGTAGTATGGAATGAACATATCAGCTGGTTAAAATCTGTTGTTTTAGGAGAAACAAATAAAGATCTTTATATTATAGAACTTGATGGAAAAAGAGCAGGGCAAATAAGGTTTGATACCGAGGGAGACAAAAAGGAATTGAGTATTTCTCTACAAAAAGATTTTCAAGGACAGGGATTAGGATCTAAATCGTTAAAAAAAGCAATAGAGATGGAGAAATCAGTGATACTAATAGCTGAAATTCATAAAGAGAACATTGCTTCTATTAAACTATTTGAGAAATTTAATTTTAAACTTCAAAAAAATAAAGGTAATTTTAATATTTATGAAAGAATTTAAAATAGGCAATAAAAAAATAGGAGCAGATAATCCTGTCTTCATTACAGTAGATATTTCAGCTAATCACTTAGGAGATAAAGAAAGAGCAAAAGAGCTTGTAAAAAAAGCTTGTGAATGTGGTGTTGATGCAGTAAAAATACAGACTTATACTCCCTCAACAATGACTTTGAATTCAGAAAAGGATCCTTTTCAGGTAAAGGTAAATGATGCTTGGAAAGATAGAACTCTTTATAATCTTTATGAAGAAGCTTTTACCCCTTGGGAATGGCACAAAGAATTAGAGGAAGTTTCTCTGTCTTTTAATATTCCATTATTCTCAACAGCCTATGATGATTCTTCTGTTGATTACTTGGAAAAAATGAATACTCCTTGTTATAAAATAGCTTCTTTTGAGGTTACAGATTTAGAACTTTTAAAAAAAGTAGCTATGACAAAAAAGCCAGTTATTATCTCAAGAGGTTTATCTAATTTGAAAGAATTAGAATTAGCCCTAAAAACTTTGAAAGAATCGGGCGTAGAAGACATCGTCTTACTTCATTGTATAAGTTCTTATCCTAGTAAAATAGAAGAAGCAAACTTAAAAACAGTAGCAGATATTGAAAAAAGATTTAATGTTATACCTGGATTATCAGATCACTCTCTAACGACATGTTTGCCCGTAGCTGCAGTTGCCTTAGGGGCAAAGGTTATTGAAAAACACTTTACCTTGCAAAGGTCTGATGGGGGAGTAGATGCTAACTTTTCTTTAGAACCCGAAGAATTAAAGAGAATGATAAAAGAAATTAGAGAAGTAGAAAAAGCATTAGGCAAGGTTTCTTATGAAGTTGGTCAATATGAAATAGAAAATAAACAATTCAGAAGATCTCTTTGGGTTATTAAACCAATAAAAAAAGGAGAGATACTTACTAAAGAAAATATTGGAAGATTTAGACCAGAATCAGGGCTTCCTATTAGGTGTTTGAAAGAAGTTCTAAATAAAAGAGCAAAAACAGATATTAGTTTTGCAACTCCTTTAAGTTGGGATTTAATAGAAAAATGAAAAAATATATAGTTTGTGGATACACGCCATGGTCAAAAAAGGTTTTTGATCAAAAAATATCTAAATATAATGGAAATTGGTTTTTGTTTTCTAAGAAAAGCGACCTAACATTATCTAGAATTAAAAAGATAGATCCAGTTTTTATCTTTTTTCTTCACTGGTCTTGGATTGTTCCAAAAGAGATAGTTGATAACTATAATTGTGTTTGTTTTCATATGACAGATGTTCCTTATGGAAGAGGAGGAAGTCCTTTGCAAAATTTGATTGTTAGAGGACATAAGACAACAAAATTAACAGCTCTAAAAATGGATCAAGGGATGGATACTGGTCCTGTTTATTTAAAAAGGCAAATGCCTTTAGATGGTAAGGCTTCAGAAATTTATGAAAGAGCTTATCTTTTGTCATCTGAAATGATAAAAAATGTTATTAAGGGCATTAAGCCAAAACCTCAAACAGGGAAAAGCACTGTTTTCAAGCGAAGGAAGCCAGAACAAAGTGAGATTACGGCAGAAAAAATAAGTGATGTTTATGATTACATTAGAATGTTAGATGCTGAAGGATACCCCTTGGCCTTTGTCAAAAAAGACGGTTTTTTATATGAGTTTTTTGATGCTACATTAGAGAAAAAAGAAGTTATAGCAAAGGTTAGGATAAAAAAAATATGAAAGTTTTAATTGTTGTTTCTCATCCCGATGATGAGGTTTTGGGTTGTGGAGGAATAATTTTAAAGCATATTTCCAAGGGAGATCAAGTTTATATTTTAATTTTAAGCGATGGAGAAACTTCAAGGGATCAAGGGGTTGATTTGGTAAAAAGAGAAAGTAACGCAAGGAAAGTAGCGGACATGTTAGGGGTGACTCATCTTTATTTAGAGAAATTACCAGACAATCAATGCGATGCTATCCCATTATTGAATGTGGTCAAAATAGTAGAAGGAGTGGTCAAAAAAGTTCAACCATCAATTGTTTATACTCATAATTCTTACGATTTAAATATAGACCATCAAATTGCTTTCAGGGCTGTTTTAACAGCTTGTAGGCCCCAGCCCAATTTTTTCGTTAAAAGAATTTTAGCTTTTGAGGTTCTTTCTTCTACTGAATGGCAGACGAAAGAGAGAAGCACTTTGTTTTGTCCCACCGTATACGAAGACATTACAGATTTTATTGATAAAAAAATAGAAGTTTTAAAAATCTATCAGGACGAATTAAGAGAGTATCCTCATCCAAGAAGTATAGAGGGAGTAAGAGTTTTGGCAAAATATAGGGGTATTGAATCTGGTTATAGATTTGCCGAAGCGTTTCAATTAATAAGGGAGTTAAAAGATTATGCATCAATGAAAGTTGATGGCAAAAAAATAGCTACATCAATTATTGAAGATTTAAAAAGTAAGTTTAAAGAGAATAAAGCTGTTTTGGTTCTTATTGCCATTAATCCTGATAAAGCTATCCTTTCTTTTATTGAGCAAAAAAAGAAAACAGCCCAAAGGGTAGGGGTAGAATTGAGGATTAAAGAATTAGATCAAAATATTACCCAACAAGAAGTTTTTTCTTTACTTAAAGAAATTGGGCAAGACAAGGAGGTTGATGGCATTATTGTTCAGCTTCCCTTACCAAATCATTTGAATGAACAGGATATTTTGGACGCTATCCCGAAAGAAAAAGACGTTGATGCTTTAGGAAAAAATGCAGAAAATCTTGCCTTGTCTGTAGAAACTGTAAAATATATTTTTAATAAATACGAGATTGATATGGATCATAAGGTAATTGTTTTGAACGGATTTGGAAAATTAGTTGGCATGCCTCTATATCATTGGTTTTGTTCTTTGGGTTTAAAAGAGAACGTAATAGTTATTAAAGAGGATACTTGTAATAAAAAAGATTTAATTAAAAAAGCAGATATTTTAATCTCAGGAGTTGGTAAAGCCAATTTGATACCATCTTACTGGTTGAAAAAAGGAGTTATTATTATTGATTTTGGTTGTGAGGTCAAACAAGGAAGAATATTTGGAGATGTGGAAAAAACAGTAAAGGAAAAAGCGAGAATTTTTACTCCGACACCAGGAGGTACAGGGCCCATCTTAGTTGCTTTAATTTTTAGAAATTTATATTCTCTCAAAAAAGCCAATGATAAAATACGGTCTTAAACTATGGAGCAAAAACAAAGAATGGTTTCCTAAAGCCATTTCTCTTTATAATGAAGGAATTATTGATTTTATAGAGCTTTTTATTGTACCCAATACTTTAAGAGAAGTAGAGATTTTAAAAGAAGTTCCTATCGTAATACATGCACCTCATTTTACGTTTGGTTTTAACATTTCTAATCTTACTGAAGATAGTTTATCTATTTTTAAAGAGCAAGTAATAAAAACAGCAGATTTTTTTAATTCAGAATATATTATTGTGCACGCTGGAGTAGGTAAAGAACAAGAAGTTTTCCAAGAGAACGTTGCGAAACTTCAAGATAAGAGGATTTTAATTGAAAATATGCCGAGAAGAGGTTTTGTTGCTTCTGATGGGGATTTGTGTTTTGGGAGTACTGTAGATGATTTAGAATTTATTAAAAAAGAATGTGGCTTAGATATTTGTTTTGATTTCTCCCACGCTTGTTCATCTGCTTTTTCTCAAGGATTAGACTATAAAGAGTATATTTCTACCCTATTAGAAAAGTTAAATCCTTTCTATTTTCATATTTCAGGTAACGAGAAAGAAACAGAGCAAGATAAACATATGAATTTATATGAAAGTGCTATTGATATTAAATGGATGAAAGAGAAAATAAAAGATAAAGATATTTTTCTAGTTGTTGAAACTCCCAAAAAGGATGGTTTAAAAAATGATCAAAAGAATATAATGTATTTGAGAAACCTTTAGAGATAATTACATTTTTTTAAAAAAGAATAATTGCAAGAAAAAAGTGATAACTTCAAGAATTAAAAATGCTAAGATAGCTCCCCATATTCCCAAAAAGGGAATTAACAAGAGAAGTAATATAATATATATAGGAGAAAGTATAAAAGCGCCTAAGTAGAGTTGTTTTGTTTTCATCTTTGCTGTCAAAGAAGTACCCAATAATGTTCTTGGGAAGGTTAAAAGAATAAGGATATATACTTGGGAGAAAGAAACAAACTCTTTATATGCTGGAAAAAGTATTTTATATAAAAAAGGAGCCAAAAGAATATAAGAAATTATAATTGGCACTGTGATAAAAAATATTTGTCGCATTTTTTGAGGCACTGTTTCTTTTAATTCTTGTTCACTTTTTTCTGCGTATTTGGGCAATGCAAGACTACTTACTATTTTTAAAATTTCTTTTATTTTTATGGGCAAGGATAGTGCAATAAAATAAATAGCTACATAATCTGCTCCTAAAAAGTGCCATATAATTATTTTATCCAAATGGGAATTTACTAAACTGAAAGAGCCTATTAAGCTTAAGTGTTTTCCGTAAGAGATTGTTTTACTGTCTTCTTGTGTGTTAATGTCACATTTTTTCTTTGTAAGAATTAAAAATAATAAGTGTAGAAAAGACCAGATAAAAAAATAACTAAAAATAATAAGATAAAGGTTCTTTGTTAAAATTACAACCAAACTAACCGTTAAGGCAGAAACGATATAAACAAAACTTTTTATTTTATTCTGTATGTCAAACCTTTTTTTACCTTGCCAAAAAAAGTTATATAAAGAAAAAGAATTTAGCAAAGGAATAAAAGCTGAAATTAAGACAAAACTTAAAGCTAAAGTATTATTGCCTTGCAAGAAATAATATATAGCTATTATTATTGATCCCGCTATTCCTAATGATCCCCATTTCAATTTTGTTTTTAATGCTTTTTGAAACGATCCTTCCTTTTTCCTTGAGACAGCTTGCAAAAAAGCAATATCCATACCAGACAAAGAAGGGATAGCAAGAATTCCAGCTACGCTTAATATGTATCTATATGCTCCCAAGAGTTCTTTGGTGGCAAAGTTAGCAAAACAAGAGTAAGTAAAAGTCCCGACACAGCAGTTGCTATTTGTCCGCAAGCTAACCAAAAACCTCCTTTAGTTAGGTAAACCATGTCCGTTTTGGTATATTTTTCTGATTTTTTTAATCCCTTGTAAATTTTATTTTTTAAAGCCATAATATAATATATTATCCTAATTTATGCTAAATGAAAACCCTAAAGTTTCAGTTTTAATGGCTGTTTATAATTCAGCAAAATATCTGAAGCCGTCTATAGAAAGTATATTAAATCAAACATTTATTGATTTTGAATTTATTATCATTGACGATTGTTCTAGTGATAACTCTTTATCTCTTTTGGAAAGCTATCAAGACAAAAGAATTAAAATTATTAAAAATGTTAAAAATCAGGGTTTAACTAAAAATCTTAATAAAGGTTTAAAAATAGCAAGGGGGGATTATGTCGCTCGTATGGATGATGATGACATTTCTTCTTTAGATAGATTAGAAAAACAGTATAATTTTATGGAACGAAATAAAGAAGTTTTTTTATGTGGATCCTTAGGTTATGTTATTGATGAAAATGGAAAAAGGATAGGAGAAAAAAATTTAGAAATAAAGAATATCAAAAAGAGACTTTTATTCAATAATCAATTTATCCATTCTTCTTTGTTTTTTAAAAGGGGAGTGTTTTATGACGAGTCTTTTGAAAGAGCTCAAGATTATGAATTTGTTTTAAGAATTGCTTCAAAATATAAAGTAGCCAATCTAGAAGAGAGATTAGTAGAATGGAGGAAAAGAAAAACCTCTCTATCCTTTTCTTCAAAAAAGCAAAAGAAATGTGCTATTAAAGCAAGATGGCTTGCTATAACAAAATATGGTTATCCTAAAATAGAAGGATTTTTCCACATCTTGCTTCGTATTGGACAGTTAATTTTCTCTAATTAACCTTTTTTAAAAAATAATTGAAAGGTTCTTAAAAGTATTCCAAGGTCTAAGATAATAGATCTATTCTTTATGTAATAAAGATCATATTGGAATTTTTCATGACTTTCTTCTTTGTTCCTTGCATATTTTATCCATCTTGTTTGTGCCCACCCTGTAAATCCAGGCTTTATAATATGCCTTAAATCATAATGGGGAATTTCTTTTTCTAAATGTTTCACAAATTCAGGACGTTCTGGTCGTGGACCTGTCAATGAAAGATCTCCCTTTAATACATTAATTAATTGAGGGAACTCATCTATGTGAAATCTTCTTATAACTTTTCCTGTTTTGGTCCTTCTCTTGTCTTCTTTTTCTGCCCACTTTGCTCCGTTTTGTTCAGCATTTTCTACCATAGATCTAAATTTCCATATCTGAAATGTTTTTGAGTTTTTTCCTACCCTCTGCTGTCTGTAAAAAATAGGGCCCTTATCTTCTATCTTAATTAAAAATGATGTTATAAGCCAGATGGGAAACGTAATACATAATAGTATGCTACTTAAGAATATATCTAAAATTCTTTTTGTATTATCATAAAGTTTTTTTTCATTATTTGTCATATTATTTAAAAACCACAATTTATCTGTGAAATCAACTGGGAGTTTGTTAAGAATTAGTTCATAAGCTTTTGCTAAATCAATGAAGGTCGTAATACAAGAAAGGCATTGATACAATTCTTTAACGATAGCTTCATTTTCTGAAATATCTTCTGCTATTATTAAGACTTTAATTTTTCCATCTATAAGTTGTTTTTTGATATTCTTTTTTTTATCAAGAAATTTAACAAACCTATACCCCAGTTGAGGCTGGGTTTCAATTTGTTTTTGTAAGTTTTCTGATAATTTTGTTTTTCCTAAGAAAGCAACGTTTTGTAAATAGACCAAAGAGAAAAGAAAAAAGAATAGTTTTCTCCAAAGAAAAATAAGAAATCCAAAGACAAGAACATTAATTAAAAGATTTGTTTTCGGTGTAATGCTGAATAGGGGAATTAAATAAAAGAAACTTAATCCAATAAGTAAACATCCTATCGTAGCTTTAATTGTTTTTGAAAGTATTTCTGTTTTTTGTCTTACTATTTTTAAATCATAAAGGCCAAAGACATACATTATAGAGAACCAGAAGATATATAATATAGCAAAGGGCAAAATATGATCGCTTATCAATTTTTTTGTTACGTTATTCCAAAAACCTAAATATATTGTTGCAATAAAAGAAATAGATATTAAAATTATATCTCCCAAGAACAAGACGAATTGTCTTTGCTTTTTCATATTTCGTTATTTTACAACGCTTTTAGCTTTTTAACAACCTATTTTAATGCCTATGTCCATACAAGTATTTGTTAATGAATTTAAAAATAAAAAAATGAATTCAAAGAAGATAGAAAAAGAAATAACGAAGTTAATGCAGGATGAAGATGTAACAAAAGAATCTGGCATTTACCCATATGTTTTGACTAGACAAGAAAAATATCTAAATATTCGAGTATTTACCGATAAAATGAAACGAGAAGCATATGAGAGGCAAAAAGGTATTTGCCCAAGATGTAAGGAACGTTTTGAAATAGAAGAAATGGAAGCAGATCATATAAAGCCTTGGCACGAAGGTGGAAAAACAATAGATAAAAATTGTCAAATGTTATGCAAAGAGTGTAATAGAAGAAAATCTGGAAAATAAAACTTAAAAGATTATTGGTAGAATTTAAGTTGTGTAAAGATACCTGTCAATTTGCTTGACAGGTATCTTTACATTTGCTACGATAGAAACGTGGCTAATAATTTTGAAAAAATAACGTGGGATATGTTAGAAAAATTATATAAAAAATAATTATGATTACATTTTTAAAAAAACTTCGCCAAGAAAACGATGTGAGCCAAGGATTTTTGGCAAAAAAAATAGGTGTATCCCGTCCGACTTATGCGCAGATTGAAAGCGGTGCGCGAGACATATCTGTAAAAGAAGCGCAAAAATTAGCCCGATTTTTTGGATTGTCTTTAGAAAATTTTCTTGCTGGTAAAAAAACACCGGAGTCAAAAGTAGAATTGGAGAAAACAAAAAAGAAAAAAATACAAAAAATTGAACCTCGTGATTCAGTACCTCAGGAAAAAGTAGAAAAATTCAAAGAAGTACTTTTGTATATTTTGGAAAAAATAGGTGCGCGTCCAAATGTCGGCGAAGCTGTCGTGTGTAAATTAATGTATTTTATTGACTTTGATTATTATGAAAAATTTGAGGAACAATTAATTGGGGCTAAATATATAAAAAATCATTTTGGACCAACCCCTGTTGCTTTTCCTGAGATTATTGCGCAAATGGAACAAAATGGTGATTTGACACGTGTTACAAAAAAATATTTTCAACACGATCAAAAAAAATATTTACCACGCAGATTTGCCGACCTTTCGAATTTTTCAGCTAGAGAAAAAGAATTAATTGATTGGGAAATTGAACGATTTAAGGAGTTTAACGCTACAAAGATGCGTAATTATTCACACAAAGATGTTCCGTGGATTGGTGCTGACGATCTACAACCGATTAACTATGAAGCGGTTTTTTCTCGTACCGATGAATTTTCCGTAAGACAATACGATGATGAACTATTATGAAACAGAAGAATTTACACGTGATTTTAAAAAACTGCTGAAGAAATTTTCATCATTGGCGGAAGACTTAGAAGTGAACAAGCAATATCGGATTGAGCTTTTTCATTGTAAGGGGATAGATAGTAAGGGTATTATTGAAATTCAAGGAGTTGGCAATACAACGGAGCTTAAATTTTTTAAAGTTAAAAAATTTCAATGTAAAGACTTAAAAGGTCGTGGAGCAAAAAGTGGCATTCGTGTTATTTATGCTTATTTTCCTGTTGAACAAAAAATAGTGTTTATAGAAATATATTTTAAAGCAAATCAAAACAACGAGAACAAACAAAGAATTATTAATTTTATAAATACATAATTTATGAATATAGAATACGAAGCAACATTTTTAAACATTAATAAAGATGTTATACGGGAGAAGTTGAAAAACATTAATGCTAAATTAGTTAAAGCTGAATATTTACAAAAGCGAGTTGTTTTTAATTTACCAAAAAATATAGATGGAGCACATAAATGGGTTAGAGTAAGAGATGAGGGGGATAAAATTACGATGAGTTTGAAAGATGTCGATGCTGGAAAAATAGAAAACCAAAAAGAGGTTTGTTTAAGGGTGGGCGATTTCAAGAACGCTGTGGATCTATTAGAATTAAGTGGGTTTCATAAAAAAGCGTATCAGGAGAATAAGAGAGAAAAATGGCTATGTGATGAGTGCGAGATAGATATTGACGAATGGCCATTTTTAGAACCATATATAGAAATTGAGTCAACAAGTGAGCAGTTAGTAAAAGATATGGCTCAAAAATTAGGATTTGATTACTCTAAAGCATTGTTCTGTTCTACAACCACTATTTATGCTAAAAAATATAATATATCGGATGATATTATAAACAACCAAACACCAAAAATAATTTTCAATATGGAAAATCCGTTTTTGAGAAGATAAAAATATACGAAAATATACGTTGATATTATATGTATAAGCCGAACCTTTATTTTTAAATACCTATGAGGAATACTATCATATGAAACGGTGTCTTTAATTGCAATTTAATGTTTTTTTGTCTAAAATGTTTCAATGGGAAAAAAATCAAGATTAAAAAAAGAGAAACAAAAGAATCATATAGCCATAGGGGAAGAAATTAAAGAGCAAAGAGATGGTTTTGAGAGTTTTTTATTGCATTTAATTGAAGTGGTTGCGGGTGTAGCTCTTTTTTGTCCCTTGGTTTTTGCAACGCATTTTTATTTTCCCTATGTTGGCCCAAAGAGTCTTTTTTTTATGGCAATGTGTCAAGTCATTTTTTTTACTTGGCTCATCTTAGCTATAAGGTATAAAAAATATAGGCCTAAGCTAAACTTTGTTTTAATTGCTATGGGCTTTTTTCTTTTTATTTTAATTCTGTCAGCACTATTTGGAGTAGATCCTTCGCGTTCATTTTGGTCTAAATTTGAGAGAATGACAGGAGTTTTAATGTGGCTACATCTGTTCGGTTTTTTCTTAGCTTTAAGTTCTACTTTTAAGAAAATATCTCAATGGAAAAATTTATTAATAGTTTCTTTGTCGGTTGCTATTATCTTAAGCACTACCTTTCTTATTGTAGAAACAGAATCAAGGTGGTTTGCTCCTGAAACAGGAAGTATTTTTACCTTTGCGAGAGGAGGTGGAGCTACCCTAGGAAATAGTTCCTTTTTGGGAAGCTATCTTCTTTTTAATGTTTTTATTGGTCTTTATCTATTTTTTAGAGACGATAGGAAATGGGCTAAAATTTTAGCAGTTGCTGCTATTATCCTTGGGTTTTTAGCTATTTTTGCTTCTGGAGCAAGGGCAGCTACTTTAGCTACTTTGGGAGGGATGGGCTTAGTATTTTTACTATTTTTGTCTTTTTATCAAAAAAATAAAAGATTAAGAAAAATAGGCATAATCTTTTTAATAATATCTATTTTGATTGTTTTATCTGCTTTTGTTATGTTGTTTTTTCCACAAACTTTTGTACATAAAAAGTTTATTGAATTAACCACACAAGCAAGATATTTGAATTGGCAAATAGCATGGAAGGGTTTTTTAGATAGACCTCTTTTGGGATGGGGTCCTGAAAATTATACAGTTTTATTTCCAAAATATTTTCATCCCTGTTTGTTTACAAAAGAATGCGGTAGTGAAATTTGGTTTGATAGAACACATAACATTATTTTAGATACTTTATCAATGACAGGAATTTTAGGACTTTTATCTTACCTTTCTTTATTTGTTATTTCTTTTTTTGTTTTATGTAAAAAGTTCTTTAAAGAAAAATTAATTGATTTCTTTGGTTTTAGTATTTTTACTTCTTTATTAATTGCTTATTTTATTCAGAATTTAACTGTTTTTGATATGGTCGCTAGCTTAATGATGTTTGTTCTGTGCCTATCATTCCTTTCTTTTTTAACTAAAAAAGAAGAAAGGAAAGAGCAGTTAATTGTGTCACAGAAAAAGTGGCCTATTATTGCTGTTTTGATTATTTTCTCAATTACTTTTTTTCAATTCATTATACAACCTCTTAAAACAGATAGTTTGACAATTGATGCTATTGCAGAAAGCCCTAACCCAGACATTATTGATCAATTAAAAGAAAGAGGAGATGACCAAGTACAAGCTTTCTTAAGGAGTGTGGCTGAAAAGAGAATTGCTCTTTACAATAAAACATTAGAAACTTCTCCTATGGGAAAATATCAAATAAGAGATTTTTTTGCTCAGCATACTCAAGAAATTTTAAATAGTTATATTAGCTTGATGCCAGTAGATGTTTATAAAAAAGAACTAGATGCTGGGATAGCGCTTTTAGAAGATTCTGTTAAAGATTCGCCATTAGATTATAGGTCAGCTTTAAAACTTGCTCAACTTTATAACCTTTACATCTATATAGAACCAGAGAAATTAGAGAGAGCTGAAGAATTAGCCAGAAAAGCGTTAGATTTATCTCCTACTAATCAACAGTCTTATTGGGCATTGACTCAAACTAATCTTTATATGAATAATCTTGATGTAGCCCTAGATTATGCAGAAAAAGCAATTATATTAGAGCCCAACTGGTTTCAAAGTTATTTGATTGCTCACCAAATAGCAGGCTTCAAAGAAGACGCAACAAAGCAAGAAGAGATTATAGAAAGAGCAAAACAAATAAATCCTGATTGGGAAAATAATTTTTAGTATTAAAAAAATGGATAACGATTCTTATGCGAAAGATAATAAAAACTATTTTGATAAACTAATAGTTAATGTTCCCGAGTTGTACTCTCAATACCCTCCTAAGGATTCTTCTAAAAACACTTTTGATATCAGAAAGACTATTTTTTCAAAGATTTATAGGAGTCGTTTTTTTACTTTAAAGATAAGAAATTATCTCTTTCATTTTTTTAGAAGAATTAATTTAGATTTAACTTGGCTTGATGAGTTTAAGTTTTATTGGCAAGGTTGTCTCAAGGGAAGACCGTTTTGGAGTTCTCATGATTTTTTCTTTCTTAAGAACCTATACAGAGTAAAATTTCAAAACAATGAAGTTCCCAAAGAGATTGATAGTTCAAAAGATCATTTAGATTCGTGGCAAAAACCAGAAGTTTTATACCAATTACTACATTTAGTTGCTAAAGAATCTGTTCACAATGAAATAAAAATTATTAAACTGTTAAAAAAGTATAGAAAGATTAAAGATCTAAACATAATAGAATTTGGGTGTGGCACAGCTCCTATTGTAAAATCTTTATATGAATTTGAACCTAATTTTAATAAATTAAAAATAACAATATCAGATATTCAAACTTTGGCTTTTCACTATGCTTGTTTGAGATTTAGTCACTTAAACAATGTAAAATCACTTCTCTTAGATTATAAAAATGATTTTCAGGTTGTAACTCAAGAAAAGTTTGATGTTATTTTCTGTATAACAGTTTTTGAACATTTGCAAAATCCCTTAGAAACAATAAAAAAGTTTTATCATTTACTAAATGATAATGGATTATTATTCTTTGATTATATCAAAGGAAATGGAGAAGGTTTAGATACCCAGAAAGCTGTTATTGAAAGAGACGACGTTATTAATTATATAAAAAACAATTTTAAAATACTTTCGGGAGAAGTTTCTAAAGAAAAAAGTATCGGTTTGTGTTTGTGTGAGAAAAAAGCAGTGAAAAGCTTGACAAAGTAAAGTTAATTTGCTAATATAAGAACAAGTGTAAGTGTAGTTTCTAAGTAGGTAAAAGATTTTCCTTTTTTGGGAAGATCTTTTGCTTTACAAAAATTTTTTTTATTTATATAATAACAATGGGTTGGGAGCGGCACTTACACTAATACTTAGAAGTCAACCCTCCCGGCCCATTGGTGTTTTAAAATGAAAGAAACTGATTTTAAGAAAAATATTTCTCTGAAAAGTCTAAATACTTTTAGAGTTGGAGGGGATGCTAAATACTTTTTTGAGCCACACACAGAGAAAGATTTGATAGAAAGTATAAAATGGGCCCAAGAAAATAAGGTTTCTTTTTTTATTTTAGGTGGAGGTAGCAATGTTATTTTTGATAGTAGGGGTTTTAATGGTTTAGTTATAAGGTCAAAGCTAAATTCTATTGATATTAGAAAAGATAAAGTACTGTTGGGAAGTTCCGTTAGTGTTGCGACGCTGTTAACAGAATGCCTTAAGCATGGTTTGTCTGGTCTTGAGTGGGCGAGTGGCATTCCCTCAATGACCATTGGAGGAGCTCTGTATATGAATGCTGGAGCTTTTGGAGCTAATATGGCAGATATTACAGAAAAAGTTAGTGCTTTGAATACTGATACTTTAGAAAAACAAGATTTTTCTTTTACTGAATGTCAGTTTGGTTACAAAGAAACCGTTTTTAAGACACAAAAGAATTTAATCATTCTTTCTTGTATATTGAATTTAGAAAAGAAAGACCCTAAAGAAATAAAAAAAGAAATGGACAGAGTTATAGATTATAGGAGAACAAATCATCCCTTGGTCTTTCCTTCAGCAGGTTCTATTTTTAAAAACCCTTTTAACATATCAGCTGGACAGGCAATTGAGAAAGTGGGCTTAAAAGGTAAGAGAATGGGGGATGCGAAGGTATCAGAAAAGCATTGTAATTTTATCGTTAATATGGGACAAGCAACGTCAAAAGACATTCTCTCTTTAATTAGTTTGATTAAAAAAGAAGTTAAGCAAAAGTTAAATATTGAGCTAAAAGAAGAAGTTGAGATTGTAAAATAGAAAAGTTTTATTATTATGTCAATTTTTAAATTATTCAGAGATCCAAACGAAAAATACTTGAAAGAAGCAAGACAGGTTGTTTTAGAAATAAACGACAAAGAAAAGGAGTTTGAGTCTCTAACAGATGAACAATTAAAAGAAAGATCTTTATTACAAAAAGAAAAGAAAGATCTAGTAGAGTCTTTTTGTTTAGTCAGAGAGGTTTCAAAAAGAAAATTAAAGCAAAGGCATTATGATGTTCAGTTGATAGGGGGAATGGTTTTGAATGATGGGAAAATAGCTGAAATGAAAACAGGTGAAGGAAAAACCTTAACTTCTACCCTAACTGTTTATTTTAATGCATTGTCTCAACAAGGAGCCCATGTTATTACAGTTAATGATTATTTAGCTAAAAGGGATGCTGTTTGGATGGGTCAAATTTACAATGCCCTTGGCTTAAGTGTTGGTTGTATAGTTCATGAGAAAGCATATTTATATCAACCAATAGAAGATGAAAAAAAAGATAATCAAAGAGATATTAAGGGAGGTTTTCTTGTTGAAGAAGATTACTTAAAAGAGGTGTCAAGAAAAGAAGCCTACAATGCTGATATTACTTATGGAACAAACAATGAGTTCGGCTTTGATTACCTAAGAGATAATATGGCATTTTCTTTAGAAGAGAAGGTACAGCGAGGTTTTCATTTTGCTTTAATAGATGAAATTGATTCAGTTTTAATTGATGAAGCTAGAACGCCCTTAATCATTTCTTCTCCTGATTTTGAATCTTCTAAACTTTATAAAAATCTTTCTTCTATTACCTCAAAATTATCTGAAGATGATTACGAGAAAGATGAGAAAATGAAAACAGTTTTTTTAAAAGATCAAGGTATTAAAAAGGTAGAAAAGATGCTCGGTTTAAACGATATATACCAAGAGAAAGGATTTAAATATCTCCATTATTTAGAGCAATCCTTAAGAGCTTATGCATTTTTTAAAAAAGATACTCATTATATTATAAAGGGAGGAGAAGTTATTATCATTGATGAGTTTACGGGTAGATTAATGCCAGGTAGAAGATATTCTGGAGGATTGCATCAAGCCGTTGAGGCTAAGGAAGGGGTTGAGGTACAGCCAGAGTCAAAAATTTTAGCTACTATCACATTTCAGAATTATTTTAGGATGTATAATAAACTATCAGGTATGACAGGTACAGCTCTTACTTCAGCTGAAGAATTTGATAAAACTTATAATCTTGATGTTATTTCAATTCCTACCAACAAACCACTACAAAGAGATAATCAACAAGATCTTGTTTTTAAATCAGAATTAGGAAAGTTCAGAGCTATAGCTAAAGAGGTAAAAAAAAGACAGGAAAAAGGACAACCCGTTTTAATAGGTACCAGATCTGTTGATAGAAATGAATACTTAAGTAAATTATTAGATAGAGAGGGGATTAGACACGAAGTTTTAAATGCTAAAAACCATCAACGAGAAGCAGAGATTATAGCGCAAGCAGGAAAGAAGGGAGCTGTTACTGTTGCTACTAATATGGCTGGGAGAGGTGTAGATATTATTTTAGGAGGAAATCCTCTAATAGAAGAAGAAGCACAAGAAATCAAGAACTTAGGTGGCCTTCATGTTCTGGGAACAGAAAGACATGACTCAAGAAGAATAGATAATCAGCTCAGGGGAAGGTGTGGGAGACAAGGAGATCCTGGTTCTTCCAATTTCTTTATTTCTTTAGAAGACGATCTTTTAAAGATTTTTGGAGGAGAAAAACTTAAAAACTTACTTAATTTTTTGAAAGTGGAAGAAGATCAACCTATTGAATCTAAAATGATATCTTCTGCCATTGAAAAAGCTCAAACAAAAGTAGAGGGTCTCCATTTTGATTCTCGAAAACATGTTTTAGAGTATGACGATGTGATATCAAAACAAAGAAATAAGATTTACTCTCAGAGAGATAATGTCCTCACTATGAACTTTGATAAACTACAAAATTTTGTAAAAGATATTGTTATAGAAGAAGCAGGGGCTGTTTTTGGAACAGAGGAAATCAAAACTATTCTTCCTTTTCCTGTTTCCTCAAAAGAAGAGATTGTCAAAGTGATTAATGATTTATTCCATAAAAGAGAAGAAAAAGAAGGAGTAGAGAGCTTTCAGAAACTTTTAAAATTCGTTGTCTTGAAAAGCTTAGACTCTTTTTGGACGGAACATCTTGTGAATTTAGAACACTTAAAGGATTCTGTTAGATTAAGAGCATACGGAGGCAAAGATCCTTTAGTTGAGTATAAAACTGAAGGACATAAAATGTTCCAGGGTCTTTGGGATTCTATTAACTCACAAATTGCGAGAACTGTCTTTAAAATTTCTTTTAATTGACTATTTTAATTAATGAAGTAATCTCTTAAGGAAAAAAGGTGACTTATATGATGAATTTCTTGAGGCATATTAAGGTTTTACTAAATCATAAAAGAAACCTTTGAATCCAGCAGTGTTTAACCAATAATTGTTTGGATTCTGTTTTAAATATTTTTGAATTTCTTTTCTTTGTGTCGTTAATTTATCTCCGGATTTACTATTAGATAAAAGGATGTTTGAATAATTACCATCTAAGAAAGAGACATAAGAAATGTTCAGGGTTTTTTCTTTGAGATTTAATATTTCAATTAATTCTGAAATTTGCTTATCTTGTCCACCACCAGAAGTATTGAGGTGTTTGGCTTCTATTAAAAATATTTCATTTCTATATTTAACAACTAAATCAAGCATTTTTCCCTGTTTTTTAGTTTTAATTTTAATATTTAAATTTTCCCTAATCTTTTCTACGCTAAAGACCTTAGAGAACTGAGTAATACATTTATTCAATTTATGAAAATCTTCCCAATTTTTGATTTCTTTAAATCCTAATTTCTTTAATATAGAAATTAATTTTAATTCTCCACACCTTCCTTTTTTTCGAGATGAGTTGGAATCTATGATTGCTTGAATCCATTCTTCTGGGACTAAATCGCTTAAAAACCTTTTAGAAAAGTATTTCTGGGTGATTTCCTTTGTTAAATCCAAGCTCTTTTTAGTTGCATCTAATGTATTGTCACAAGCATTAACAAAACAAGCAAATTCAGAGCAATTAGAAAATTTTGTTAGAGACCCTTGAAGTTCTAAAAAATATTTATTGATTATTCTAGGGTCTTCTTTTTTCTTTTGTAGCATTTTAATTGTAGTCAAAATTTCTTTAATTTCTTTTGTGTTTTTAACATATTTTGCTAAATTCAAATTCTTTTGATCAAAGATATAAAAATCATCTAAAGAAGGCTCTGGGTTTTCTTGAGATATTTTAAAATAGTGTTGGTTGTTTTGAGTATTCTTTTTCATAAAGATAGTTTAAGAATTTATATGTGAAATCAAAAGATATTCTTTTACGGCCATTGTCTCTAAAGTTAGTAAGAAAAAAAGAAAAGTATTTTTTTCTATTTTCATTTAATCTTTTATTAAATTCTTGCATTAGTTTTTCTTGTTCTTCTATGGTAATTTCCTGGCCAAAAATTATATGAGCCATATTTCGGGACGTATTTTTACCAATAAGTCCTAGGATGTTATATTCCCTTATATCCTCAAGTTGTATCTTTTTTCCGTTTTTACTGTCAATAGCTCTCAATAGTAGAATGTTTCTTTCTAAACGATTTTTTACATTTTTATGGATGCTATAATCTTTTATTTCTTTTACATTTTGAAATGCCATTTTAGCTTTATAGTTTCCGGATTCCAGAAAATTTTCAGTTAAACGAAAAATTTCTAAACCATTTTTTGCATTTTTTACTTGATCAATAAAATTTCCACCTAATTGCCAATCAAATCTTTTTTCTATAACAAAATTAATTTTTTCTTTTATTGGAAAGATAGTAGCTGAAATTTTACTTTGATCCTTAAAATCATTTTTCTTTTTGTAATAAAAAGAGACTACATTATAGGTTGTATCCTTAAAAACTTGTTGAAAAAAAATATTTAATTTCATAATTTTAAATTTCTCAAAAAATAGATTTCTGATTTTTTTTGAGTTTTGCGCACAAAGGAAATTTAATGGAATAATTAAAATTCCTTCTTCTGAGTCCAATATCGAGTAAATAGAAATTTGGTATAAATCTTCCAAGGAAGGATGAGTACCAGAAAAGAAATTTTCTTTTGTTTTCTTATCGGCTTTATTTTTATGTAAATATGGTGGATTAGTCAAAACAAATTTATATTTTTTAGGATTATTGATTGAGTCGTCAAAGAAGACATTCTTATCATCAACATAACTTTTGTCATATTCAAAACCAATAATTTTTTTACATTTGTTCTGTTTAGCCCAACTAAATAAATCTTGATTACCTGCAAACGGATCGATTATTTCTTTATCTTTAACAAATTGCTCTAGCCCTTGAAGAATATATTTGGAGTTTGTAGTAAAAAATTGTCCTAATAGTGCCTTGGTCATATTTACTTACATTATATCATTTTGAAAAGAAAGATACCACAAGGACGATATTTTAATTTTAATTGTTTTATTTTATTACTAGGGTCTTAAGGTATTGTAAATTTTTTTATGTTGCAAAAGCAACCTTTTTCTGTTATTCTATATCCTATGAAAAAGAAATACACTAACTTAATAATCGTATTACTGATTGTTTTTTTTGTTTTTAACCTTGTATTTCCTTCTTATATCAATAAAGGGATTGATAAATTAGACTCCATACCCTTGTTGACAAATATCCCTAAGTTTCCAGAGAAAAGTTTTAAATTGGGACTGGATCTTTTAGGGGGAACTCATTTGGTTTATGAAGCTGACCTTTCTCAAATAGAAGATAAGACAGAGTCAATGCAAGGACTAAGAGATGTTATTGAAAGGAGGGTAAACCTTTTCGGTGTTTCAGAACCCATTGTACAAACAAAAGAAGCAGGGGAATCTTATAGACTGATTGTTGATTTACCTGGAGTAAGAGATGTTGCTGAAGCTATTAATATGATAGGAAAAACTCCTTATTTAGAGTTTAGAAAAGAAAGGCCAGAAGAAGAAACTGAAAAAATTCTTAAGCAAGCAGAAGAAATTATAGAGAAAGAAGATTTAACTGAAGAGGAAAAGGTAGCAAAGATAAAGTTAGACCTTCAAGATCCTTATTTCGAGCCGACTCAACTTACAGGGCGATATATTAAAGAAGCAGTATTGGGTTTTGATCAAAGGACAATGGAAGCTCAGGTTTTATTAGAGTTTGATTCTGACGGAAAAGAACTATTTAAAAAGCTTACAGAAGAAAATGTTGGTAAAAGATTAGCAATCTATATAGATAACGTTTTGATATCAGCTCCAGTTATTAACGAAGCTATTCCTTCTGGGAGAGCGCAAATTACAGGTAATTTTCAAGTAGAAGAAGCTAAGGAATTAGTAAGAAATTTAAACGCTGGAGCGTTGCCTGTTCCTATTGAGCTTATTTCTCAAAACACTATTGGTCCAACCTTAGGAAAAATATCCCTAGAGAAATCATTAAAAGCTGGTATTTTTGGTTTATCAGCTGTTGTTTTGTTTATGATTATTTTTTATGGTTTGAATGGTGTTTTTGCTAGTTTATCTTTAGCTGCTTATGCTTTGATTATGCTCTGTTTATTTAAATTTATTCCGGTTACTTTAACACTAGCTGGAATTGGGGGAGCTATTCTATCCATTGGTATGGCGGTTGATGCTAATATATTAATTTTTGAAAGATTTAAAGAAGAAAAAGAAAAAGAAAATTTCCTTCAATCATTAGAGAATGCTTTTAAAAGGGCTTGGCCCTCAATAAGAGATGGGAATATTACTACCTTGATTGTAGCTTTAATTATGTTTACTTTTGGCACAAGCTTTATTAAGGGGTTTGCCTTTACATTGGGCATTGGAATATTTACATCTATGTTTTGTGCCATGTATGTTTTGAGAAGTTTTTTAAAGGTTTTTGTGGGAACGAAATTAGAGAAGTTATTTAAATAATCTATGTTTTTAAAGAAAAGAAAAACTTTTTATTTCATTTCTATAGTACTTTCTTTAGCAAGTATATTATCTATTTTATTCTATGGTTTAAATTTAGGTATTGATTTTACTGGAGGAAGCATTATGGAATTTGAATATAGTAAAGCTCCTTTAGTAGAAGAAGTAAAAAATGTTTTACCAGAGATTGGAGAGTATACTTTACAGAAAAAAGGAGACAATGGTTTTATTCTAAGGACAGGAGAGATTACAGAGCAAACACATCAAGATATCGTTGTTGTTTTAAAGTCACTTGGTGAGTTTATAGAAGAAACTGAAAGTTTTCAAAATATTGGTCCTGTTATAGGAAGAGAATTAAAATCAAAAACAAAGATTGTTATTATTTTATCTTTGTTGTGTATTCTATTATACATCGCTATTTCTTTTAGAAAGATATCAAGACCTGTAAAATCTTATATCTATGGCATTACTTCTTTAATAGCCCTATTCCATGATGTTTTGATCCCTCTGGGTGTTTTTTCTGTTCTAGGGAAGTATTATGGTGTTGAATTAACTATACCTATCATCACAGCTTTTTTAACTGTCTTTGGGTATTCTATTAATGATTCTGTCGTTGTTTTTGACAGAGTAAGAGAAAATCTATTAAAATTGAAAACAAACGATTTTAATGAAGCTGTTGAAATAAGTTTAAAACAAAGTATCAGGAGATCTTTAAATACATCATTCACTACCTTAATAGCATTACTATCTATTTTTCTTTTTGGTGGCGAAACCTTAAAATTCTTTTCTTTTGCTTTGATTCTGGGAATTGGACTGGGAACATACTCTTCTTTATTTTTAGCAACCCCTCTTTTGGTTAGTTATTATAAGTTAAGAAATAAATAAGTTGTCCACAAGTTCTCTTGACATTATGAAGAGGTTATGTTTAAATAAAAAATATGCAAAAGATTGATTATAAAAAGATTTCACAAAATATTTTATCAAACCTTTCCAAGAGACAAAAAGAAGTTCTTGAGAGGAGGTTTGGTTTAGATGGATATAAACAAGAAACTCTCCAACAAATTGGTATGGATTTTGGTGTTACAAGAGAAAGAATAAGACAAATTGAGAGAGAGGCGTTTTTGAAATTAAGAAAAAAAGAGGATAAATTAAGAATTGTATTCAATCATTTTATTGATTATTTGAATAAGAATGGTGGACAAAAGAGAGAGGATCTGTTAATTAAAGATTTGGCAGAGGATCAAAAAGCTTATATCTATTTTTTGCTTTGTATAGGCAGTGTTTTCTTTAGACAAAAAGAGGACAATGATGTTCACTCTTTTTGGTCTAATACCAAAGACGCTAAAGAAAAACTAGACAAAGAAGTTTTTCCTTTAATTCAGGAACTTAAGAAAAAGAATAAACCGGTTGAAGAAAAATATGTTTTTCAATTAGTTTCAGCTTCTTCTTTAGAAATTACAAGGCGCATTGAAAAAGGACCGTTAGGTAATTTTGGGCTATCTTTCTGGCCTGAAATTAATCCTAAAGGAGTTAGAGATACAGCATATCTTGTATTAAAGAAAACAGAACAACCTATTCATTTTAGAGAGATTGCTTCTAGGTCAAACCAACTTTATGCGCAAACTAAAAAAGTATTACCACAAACCGTTCACAATGAATTAATAAGAGATCCTAGGTTTGTTTTAGTTGGCAGGGGTATTTATGCTTTAAAAGAATGGGGCTATGACTCTGGGACTGTTAAAGATGTTATTTTGAATACTTTGAAGAAATCTAAAAAACCATTGTCTAAAAATGAAATTTTAAATGCAGTGAAAAAGCAAAGAATTGTAAAAGACAATACTATCTTTCTTAATCTTTCTGATAAGACTAGTTTTAAAAGAAACCTAGATGGCAAATACGTTATAAGAATGGCTTGATAGCTGGTTCTTTTTGTTATACAATTAAAAAATGAATTATTTAGCAATAATAAAGGAAATAGCTTTTATTATTTGGCAAACCTTAGAAAATTGGTGGTGGGTACCTTTACCTATCATTCTTTTTTTACTCCTTAAGTATTTTTATATTTGGTTTTTGAATAATAAGTATTGGGCAAGGGTCAAATGGATTACACTTGAGATGAAAATACCTCAAGATGTAGATAGACCACTGAAAGCCATGGAGGCTGTGATTGCTAATTTTTGGACACTATATGATCCCGCTGATTTTAAAGAGATTTGGTGGGAGGGAAAATTTCAAGTTCCTTTTTTCCTTGAAATTGCAGGTATTGACGGTGACGTTCATTTTTTCTTAAGAATGCCCTCATCTATGAGAAATGTTTTTGAATCAGGTATTTATTCGCAATATCCAGAAGTAGAAATTATAGAGGTTGAGGATTATGTTAAAAATGTTCCTCAAGATATTCCTAACGAACAATGGGATATGTGGGGTTGTAATTTTAAATCAACTAGAAGAGGAGATCCAAATTCTGATTGTTATCCTATCAAAACTTATTCTAGTTTTTTTGAACCAACCCAAGAGATTGCAGAAGAAAGAAGAGTAGATCCCTTAGCTGTGTTAATTGAAGGAATGTCAAGATTAAAGCAAGGAGAACAGCTTTGGTTTCAAATGAGGTTAACACCCATTCCTGGAAGGAAATGGGTTGGGAGATGTAAAACTGTTGTTAACGAATTAGCCCAAAGACCGAAAGAGAAACAACCCAAATCAATTACAGCTTCAGCTGTTGATTTGTTGGTTCATAATGAAATGCCATTTCAGAAGGTAGTAGAAGAAAGACAAGATACTATTCCACCTGAAATGAGAATGACACCGGGAGAGAGAAGTATTGTTGAATCTATTGAAGAGAAAATGTCCAAACATGGTTTTGAAACTAACATGAGAATGATTTATTTAGGAGATAAAAACGTTTTTTTTAAGCCTAATTTAAAACTTATTTTAAATTTCTCTGTTGCTGTATCAACAGAAAATATGAACGGTTTAATGCCAGCCCAAACAACCAAGGTAGTTCCTCCAACTATGTTTAGACAGAGAAAGTTATATATGAAAAAAAAGCGGATGTTTAGAAGATATGCAAAAAGATGGACTCCTAATTATCCTTGGTCAGGAGGAACTTTTGTTATGAACACAGAAGAAGTAGCTACTTTGTTTCATTTTCCGAGCAAGGCAGGAGCTCCTACCCCTTCATTTCAACGCATAGAATCGAGGAAGTCAGGACCTCCTTATTCCTTACCCATTGAAGAATAAAAAATATGGAAGAAGAAATTAATTTTTTTGGTAGAACAACTTTTAGGAATGAAAATAAGAAGTTTGGTATTAAATGCGACGATAGAAGGCGTCATGTTTATGTTATTGGAAAAACTGGAATGGGAAAAACTAACCTTCTCAAAGTAATGGCTATTCAAGATATTAAGAATGGTCATGGCGTTGGTTTTGTGGATCCTCATGGAGAGGCAGCTGAAGAATTACTTGAATATGTGCCCAAAGATAGAATGAAAGATGTCGTTTACTTCAATCCAGCAGATAGAGATTTTCCTATCAGTTTTAATGTAATGGAGAATGTAGCGCCTGAATTAAGACATTTAGTTGCTTCTGGATTAATGGGTGTGTTTAAAAAAATATGGCCCGATGTATGGTCAGCAAGAATGGAATATATTCTTCATAATTGTATTTTAGCATTACTGGAGCATCCAACTACTACTCTTCTTGGTATTAATAGAATGCTTTCTGATTCAGATTATAGAAGCTTGGTTGTTGAGGGAATAACAGATCCTGTGATTAAAGCTTTTTGGACCCAGGAATTTTCAAGATATACCCAGAGATACGAAGTTGAAGCGACTGCTGCTATTCAAAATAAAATTGGGCAATTTATTTCTTCTCCTTTAATTAGGAATATTATAGGACAAGTTGAATCAAGCATAGATATTAGAAAGTTGATGGATGAAAGAAAGATTTTAATATTTAATTTATCCAAGGGAAGGATAGGGGAGGACTGTTCAAAATTATTAGGTGGTCTTTTAATTACTAAACTGCAATTGGCTGCCATGTCTAGAGTTGATATCAAAGAAGAGGAAAGACAAGACTTTTTCTTATATGTAGACGAATTTCAAAATTTTGCAACAGAATCATTCACTAATATTCTTTCTGAAGCTAGGAAGTATAGACTAAGTTTAATTTTAGGACATCAATACATAGCTCAAATGGAAGATCCCGTAAGAGATGCTGTTTTTGGAAACGTTGGTACTCTTATTACTTTTAGGGTTGGAGCTGAAGATGCTGAGTTTTTAGAAAGAGAATTTCAACCTTATTTTACAGCTCAAGATTTAGTAAATTTACCCAAATGGCAGATATATTTAAAGCTTATTGTTGATGGAGTAGCTGGAAATCCTTTTTCCGCTCAAACATTAGAGCCTTTTTCAGAACCAGAAAAGTCTTATAAAAATGAAATTATTAATTTCTGTAGAGGAAACTATGCTTCTCCGAGAGAAATAGTGGAAAAAAGAATTAGTAAATGGTCTGATAATTTTGCTCATAGTAATAAAGAAGAAACAAAAAAAGAGGTAGAAATGTTTGAAGTTCAATGCAAGGAGTGTGGTAAGTGGACCAGGGTACCATTTAAACCAAAACCAGATAGGCCAGTTTACTGTAAGACATGTTTAAAGAAATTAGAGAACGAAAAGGTTAAACAACCAGAAAAAGAAGAAAAACAACCAGAAAAAGAAGAAAAACAACCAGAAAAAGAAGAAAAACAATTAGAGAAAGAGAATGTATTTTCCTTAGAACAACTTTTAACGAAAAAACCAATATCTTTTTCTAAAAAACAACAAGAGAGAAAAGAGCTTGATAAAGAAAAACTTAAGCAAGTTTTAAGAGATTCTTTAAAAGATTCTAAAAAGCAAAAAATAGAACCTGGTGACACAATTAAATTTTAAAACCTTAAAAGATTTTAACTTTGACGGAAAAAGAGCATTATTAAGATGCGATTTTAACGTTTCCATAAAGAAGGGAGTTGTTTTGGATGATTTTAGAATTAAGAGAGTATTAAAAACGATAAGTTATTTACAACAACAAGGAGCAAAAATAGTTTTAATTAGTCATTTAGGAAGACCTTCTAGAAAAAAGAAGAGCAATAGCTTGAAACCGGTTGCTTTATATTTAGAAAATTTATTGCAAGTTAAAATTAAGTTTGCTAAAACGATTAAACCAGCCATTAGAAAGACTAAAAAGTTAAAAGCTGGAGAAATCCTTATGTTAGAAAATTTAAGATTTCATAAGGGAGAGACAAGGAATGATAAAGGTTTTGCCAAAAAGCTTTCTTTATTAGGAGATATTTACGTGGCTGAAGCTTTTTCTGTGAGCCACAGAAACCACGCTTCTATAACTTCTTTACCAGAATTAATGCCAAGGTGTTTAGGTTTTGAGTTTATGAAAGAAATTAAGGTATTATCTGAATTATCTTCTGATCCCAAAAGACCTTTTTGTGTTATTATAGGTGGGTCAAAAGTAGATTCAAAGGTTCAGGTCATAGAGCGTTTTTTAAAGAAAGCAGACCATATCTTACTAGGGGGTAAAATAGCGAATGTTGTATTGGGGGCTAAGGGGATTTCAATTGGACAACCATTTCCCAAAAAAGAAATATTAAAAATTATTAGAAATTTTAATTTAACCAATCTAAAAATGCACCTTCCCTTAGATGTTGTGGTTTCTTCAAGAGAACGATCATACATAAGAGAATCTGGTCCAGGAAATGTTAGAAAGGATGAAAGTATTTTTGATATTGGACCAGAAACAGTAGATGTCTTTTCTGATATTATTAAAGAATCAAAATCTATTTTTTTCTCTGGTGTTTTAGGTCTTGTAGAAGATGAAAGATTTGCTTTGGGAACAAAAAAAATCATTAAAGCTATATGTGAAAATAATCAAGGCTCTCTAAAAGTAGCTGGTGGGGGAGACACTATTGCTTTTATCAGAAAATATAATTTAGAAAATTATTTTTCTTTTCTCTCTACGGGTGGTAGTGCTTTTTTGGGATTTTTGGCAGGAAAGAAAATGCCTGGAATTGAAAGTTTAAAATCATGAAAGAAATTAAGAATTTAAAAAAAGCAGCGAAAAGAATTCAAAAAGCCATAAAAAAAGATGAAAAAATTATTCTCTTTGGTGATGGCGATTTAGATGGAGCGACTTCTTTGCTTATTTTAGAAGAATCTATTAATAGCTTAGGAAAGCAAGTGGCTGTGAAATATTTTCCTGACAGAGAGAAAGAGGGATATGGATTGAATAAAATTGCATTAGAAAAATTATCTTATTTGACTCCTTGTCTATTAATTAATTTAGACTCTGGGATAGCTAGTTTTAAAGAACTAACCCTTGCAAAGAAGATGGGGTTTGAAGTTATTGTGATAGATCATCATGAAGTTTTAGATAGAGTACCAAAAGATGCTTTAATTATAGATCCTAAACAAGATGGTGATAAGCACGAGTTTAAAAAATTAAGCACCTCAAGTATTGCATATCGTTTATCTAAAATTTTAGTAGAAAACATGAGTAATGAATTAGACAAGAGCTTTATGGAGCTATCAGCTTTAGGAGTAATTGCCGATATGATGCCAGAGGAATCAACAAACAAATATGTTATTGATCACGGCGTAGTTTCTATCTTTTCTTCTTTCAGGATCGGTTTTAAGGTTTTGCAAGACTTGTTACAAGAGGACTGTCAAAGATCTTTTTTTTCTAAAATGGTAGGTATTTTAAATATCACAGAAATAAAAGATAATTTAACGCAAACATATGTTTTGTTGTCGTCAACAGATTATAAAAAAGCTAAAGAGTTAGCCCGTCAATTAATATTGTCTGCACAAAGAAGAAAGGAAGAAACAAAAGAAACAGCTAATAGTATTGTTTCTGATTCTAATATAGTATTTGAAGGGGATCCTAATTGGAAACAGTCTTTGACTGGAGCCATTGCTTCAAGGGTATGTAATAAAGAGCACAAACCTACTTTTATTTTTAAACTAGGAAAAGAAAAAAGCAGGGGTTCTGTAAGAATGCCAAAAGGATTAAATGCTGTTGAGGCAATGAAGTCTTGTGAACATCTTTTAATAATGTATGGAGGACATCCTCCGGCAGCGGGATTTTCTTTAGCAAACGAAAATATAGATAAGTTTAAGGAGTGTTTAGAAAAATATTTTAAAAATATATGAAAACAATAATTCAAATAGACGGGGGTTCAAGGGGAAATCCTGGAAAATCAGCTTTTGGAGTTGTCTTTCCTAATCAATCTTTTTCTCAAGTTTTAGGTATAAAAACCAATAATGAAGCTGAATACAGTGGATTGATTTTTGCTTTGAAAAAGATTAAATCAGTATATGGTAAGGTAAAGTCAAAGAACATGGAAATTGAAATTCAATCCGATTCTGAGCTTTTGGTCAAACAAATGAATGGAGAATATAAGGTAAAAAATGAATCAATCCAGAAACTTTTTCTCCTTGCATGGAACCTGAAGATTGATTATAAAAATCTTATCATATCGCATATTCCGAGAGAAAATAATAAGAAAGCAGACGCTTTAGTTAATCAAGTTTTAGATAGCGAAAGAAAGAACCAAAAACTTTTTTAAAAGATATTATGATTCTTATTATTGACTTTGATGGTGTTATCCTTGACTCTTTTACTTGTAGTAAAAACAATATTTTAAAAGTAGCTACTAAGCTTAATTTGCCATTTCCCAAGGAAACAGACTTTATTAACTATTGGGGGAAAGAATGGTCTTCTTTTCTTTTGTCTGTTTGGCCAAACATTGATGTAAAGCTTTTTAATAAAACATTTAACGCAATGAATTTGCATCAAGAAAGAATCCCTAGTATTGAAGGAGCTGTTCAAGTTTTAAAAGATTTATCAAAAAAATATTATTTAGCGATGGTAACGAATAGGGGGTGGGACACATTATCAAAAAAAGCAAAAGATATAGATCTTGATCTCAGCTTGTTTCAGTTTGTGCAAGCATTTGAAGATACGCCATTTGAAAAACCAGACTCTCGTGTTTTTAATAAATTACTCTTAAAAATGTCAAAAATGAAAGAAACAAAGGCAATTTTTGTTGGAGATACAGTTCACGATTTTGGGGCTTGTGATGTAATTCCAGAGATAGATTTTATAGGAGTTCTAACTGGTCCAACAAAAAAAGAAACATTTTTATCTTTAGGGGTGAGAGAAGACAACTTACTTTTAAGCATTAAAGAGCTACCTTTTTGGTTAAAGTCTTGATTTTTTGATATTTTTTTGTTATATTCACATTGCCTGAGCAGGCAAGACAATCGCTCTCTAAATTTTTTTAGAGGGAGGAAAGTCCGAACATCCACTTTGTTAAAAAGTAGCATGGTAGCGGGTAACGCCCGTCGGGAGTAATCCTAGAGGTGCGATTAGAGACGCCTTTTTTTGCAAAGAAAAAGGCCCCTTAGGGGTGAGCTTTTGGGAAACCTAAAGTTGAAACGGCTAAATCCTTACCTGGATGCAAGAACAAAGTCTTCGGCGTTCTCCGGATTCGCCGAAGATAAAAAGTAGTTCGCATTAGATAAATGATTGTCACTCAGCTTTGTGCTGAGAACAGAATTCGGCTTATTGCCTGCTTGAGCTTTTTTGTTTACAATAGATGATATGATAAGCAAGATACTGCACTCAAAAACTAAAACAGTAACATTTGCTGCTTTTTTATTATTATCCTTTTCTTTTTTAAGTAGAGTTCTTGGTCTTTTAAGGAATAATCTTTTGGGTAATATTTTTCCTAATGCTGATGTTGATGTCTATTTGGCTGCCTTTAGAATACCAGATCTTTTGTATGGAATTTTAATAACAGGAGGAATCGTATCAGCTTTTCTGCCTGTTTTCTCTTCTTTTTTTAAAAAAGGAGAAAAAGAAGCACAAGACTTAGTAAGAAATATCTTTACTATTTTTTTACTGGTTTTAATTGTGTTATCTTTTTTATTGTTTCTACT
Source organism: uncultured Candidatus Saccharibacteria bacterium (assembly GCA_964450565.1). Taxonomy (GTDB): domain Bacteria; phylum Patescibacteriota; class Minisyncoccia; order Minisyncoccales; family CG1-02-41-26; genus CAYVCP01. The sequence continues at coordinate 56,479 of CAYVCP010000001.1, forward strand.
AGCTCCTTTCTTAGCTAAACTTATAGTTCCTGGTTTTGATTTAGAACAAAGAGCTTTAACAGTTCAATTGATGAGAATAATGTTTTTGAGCCCAATATTGTTAGGAGGATCTGCTATTCTTTCTGGTGTTTTACAATATTTTAATCTATTCTTATCTTATGCTTTAGCTCCTATTTTTTATAACATAGGAATTATTGCAGGTATTTTGTTTTTAGCTCCTTATCTTGGTTTAAGAGGAGTTGCTATTGGGGTTATTATTGGAGCTTTGTTGCATTTTTTAATACAACTCCCTGCTTTTTTTAAAGCAGGTTTTAGTTTAAAACCTCTTTTTAGGTTTAAACAAGATGGGTTGAAACAAATATTTTCTTTAATGTTACCAAGAACGATTGGTTCTATGGCACATCATTTTAATCTAATCGTAACAACAGCTATAGCCTCTACTCTAGCTACTGGTTCTATTATGGTTTTTGGTTTTTCTAGTGATCTTTATTGGGCACCCCTTGGTTTAATTGGAGTTTCTTTCGCTGTAGCTTCTTTTCCAGCTTTAAGTCGTAATTTTGCAGAGAAGAATAAAAAAGAATTTTTAAGTAATTTTTCTTCTGTATTCTCTCATATTATTTTTCTTTCTATCCCTTTAAGTTTTTTATTATTTATTTTCAGAGCTCAAATTGTAAGACTACTGTATGGAACAAGATTTATGGGTACTGGTTATTTCTCATGGCAAGCGACAAAGCTTACAGCAGCAAGCCTTGGTATTCTTACCATTTCTGTTGTTTCTGGTTGTTTGGTCGCTTTTTTATCAAGAGTTTTTTATTCTTTATGTGATACAAAAACACCTGTCAAAATAGCTGTTTTGTGTGTTATTTTGAATATAGTTTTTTGTTTTCTTTTTGTCTATGTTTTACAACAAGAAAATTTCTTTTCTAACTTCATAAGCTTTTTTTTGAAAGTAGAAAGTGGTATTGAAGTTTTAGGGTTAAGTTTGGCTCTTTCCCTGTCCTCTTTGTTGCATTTTTTCTTTCTATACTTTTTTCTGAAAAAGAAATTAAGAGAGATAAGGTTTGATAAGATTGTTTTTTATAAGGTAATTACTTCTTCATTTTTTGCTTCTTTATTGGGCTATCTTTCTTTAAGAGTGTTTGATTTTGGGACACAAACAGTAGTTGGTCTTTTTCTACAACTTTTTCTTTCTTTCATTGTTGCGTTATGTTTCTTTCTTTTGTTTTCTTTTCTGTTAAACTCAAAAGAGCTGAAAGAAACTGTTCAGTCTTTAAAAAAACAATTTAGAAAATGAAACAATTTAATTTTTCCATTATTTCTCATATTGATCATGGTAAATCAACCTTAGCTGATAGATTTTTGGAAATTACAGGAAGGCTCAAGGAAGCAAAGGGGCAGGTTTTAGATTCTATGGATTTAGAAAAAGAAAAGGGGATTACCATTAAGATGCATCCTGTGAGGTTGA
>CAYVCP010000002.1:0-13188 GCA_964450565.1 uncultured Candidatus Saccharibacteria bacterium
CCCGTAATCATATTTTTAATATAATCAGCATGACCTGGGCAATCAATAAAAGCATAATGTCTTTTCTCTGTTTCAAATTCTGTGTGGCAAATATTAATAGTCACTCCTCTTTCTTTCTCTTCTGGGGCTGAATCAATTTCATCAATTGACTTGTCTGATGCCTTAAAACCCTTTAGCTTAGCGTATTTTAAAATAGCTGCTGTTAAAGTAGTTTTTCCATGATCTACGTGACCTATCGTACCAATATTTAAATGTGTTTTTGTTCTTTCGAACTTATCTTTTACAGCCATGTTTTTTGTTTTTGCAATTCTGAAAAAAATAATAAATTAGAGGAAAATAAAAATCTCTCTAATGTTATCATTTAATGTCAAAATTATTTTTTAACTTTCTTTTATATTACAAAATTAAAATTAAAAGTCAATACCCTAAAAAGGCAAATCCTCTAAAGTTAGTTCTGTTTTCTCTTCTTCAATCTTCTCTTCTTTGACAATACTATTCCCTGTCATTTTCTGATAATCATCAAAGGATATTAAAACTGCCATAGGTTTTCCATCTTCTATTAAAATCATTCTTTCTCCGTTACTTGGTGTAAATTGTTTAATCTTTTCAATTTCCATACTAATTTCTTTTTCCTTCAATAATTTCGTTTGCTATATTTTGAGGCACTCTTTCATATTTTTCAAGCTCTATTGTAAAGTTACCTCTTCCTTGAGTCAAACTCCTTAAAGATGTTGCATAGCCAAATATTTCAGATAAAGGTACGCTACCCCTAATTACCTTAGAATTTTCTCTATCTTCTGTCTCTTCAATTATACCCCTCCTACGATTCAAATCTCCAATAACATCTCCGAAAAATTCAGGCGGAATAGTAATTTCAATTTTCATAATGGGTTCTATTAAAGAAGCTTGTGCTTTTCTAGCTCCACTTTGCAAAGCCATTGATGATGCAATTTTAAAAGCAACTTCAGAGGAATCCACATCATGGAAAGAACCATCGTATAAAGTAACTTCCATATCAACCATAGGATAGCCAGCTATAATTCCCTTTGCCATTGCCTCTTTAATTCCTTTTTCACAAGGAGGAATAAACTCTTGTGGAATTGCACCTCCCTTAATTTCATTTATAAACTTAAATCCCCCTCCTCTTTCTAAGGGTTTCATTTTAATTAAAACATGACCATATTGACCTCTTCCACCAGATTGCTTAACATATTTTGACTCTGCTTGAGATGGAACAAAAATCGTTTCCTTATAAGCAACTTGTGGTTTTCCGATATTAGCCTCAATGTTAAATTCTCGTTTCATCCTATCAACCAAAATCTCAAGATGGAGTTCTCCCATTCCAGACATAATCGTTTCTCCTGTTTCTGAATCTTCTTTTATTCTAAAAGTAGGGTCCTCTTCGGAAAGCTTTTTTAAAGCCATAATTAGTTTTTCTTGATCCGCCTTTGTTTTTGGCTCAATCCTAATAGAAATAACAGGATCTGGAAACTCTAGTTTTTCTAATAAAATTGGATGTGCTTCATCACATAGAGTGTGCCCAGTACCTGTCTTTCTTAAGCCAACAGTAGCTGCAATATCACCAGCAAAAACTTCTTCTATTTCTTTTCTATCATTAGAATGCATTCTCAAAATCCTTCCAATTCTCTCTTTCTCTCCTGTAATTGTATTAAGAGCATAAGAACCCTTTTTTAAATTTCCAGAATAAACCCTGAAATAAGCTAAAGAACCTACGAAAGGATCAGATGCTATCTTAAAGACTAAAGCAGAAAAAGGTTCAGTATCATTAGGATTTCTTGTAATCTCTTCTTCTGTAGTGGGATCCTGTCCCTTGGTTGCAGATAAATCAGTAGGAGAAGGTAAATACCAACAAACAGCGTCTAGTAATGGTTGAACTCCTTTATTTTTTAATGCAGAACCACAAAAAACAGGCACTAACTTAGCTTCTAAAACAGCTTTCCTTAAAACCTTTTTAATCTCTTGTGCCTCAATATTATGACCTTCTAGAAACTTTTCTAATAAATTATTATCCTCTGCTGCTATTTTTTCAAGCATTTCGTTCCTCTTTTTTACCACATCTTCTTTCATGTTTTCAGGAATTTCTTGTGTTTTAATATTTTCCCCCATTTGTCCTTCAAAATAAAGGGCTTTCTCTTCAATTAAATCAATAACACCCTCAAAATGCTCTGCTTCTCCTATGGGAATCTGGGTAGCAACAGCATTCTTGGTTAATTTATTTATGATACTTTTAAAACTATGTTCAAAACTAGCTCCCATTCTATCCATTTTATTAATAAAACAAATTCTTGGCACTTTATAAGCATCCGCTTGTCTCCAAACAGTTTCTGACTGAGCTTCAACCCCAGCCACCCCATCAAACACAACAACAGCTCCATCTAAAACCCTCAAAGATCTTTGAACCTCTGCTGTAAAATCAATGTGCCCTGGGGTATCAATAACATTAATCCAGTAATCCTTGTTATCTGCTTTCCATAAACAAGTCGTGGCTGCTGAAGTAATAGTAATGCCTCTTTCTTTTTCTTACTCCATCCAATCCATAATAGCGGCCCCCTCGTGAACTTCTCCTATTTTATGACTTATGCCCGTGTAAAATAAAATACGCTCTGAAACCGTTGTCTTACCAGCATCAATATGAGCTATAATCCCGATATCTCTTACGTCTTCAATTTTACATTCTCTAGGCATTTTTTATTTAGCTAAATAAGCAAAAGCTTTATTAGCTTGAGCCATTTTATGCATATTAATTTTCTTTTTCACTGCTTCACCCTCTCCCTTAGAGGCAAGTAATAACTCTTCAGCTAACTTGCTTTTCATTGGTTTTCCTTTTCTTGATGTAGCAATAGCGATAATCCATCTTATAGCCAGACTCATTGATCTTTTCTCTATAACTTCTCTGGGAACCTGATAAGTCGCTCCCCCAACTCTTTGGGGTCTTACTTCAACTCTTGGAGCCACCTCACGAAGAGCTTTTTCAAATATTCCCAATGGTTCTTGTTTAGTTTTTTGATAAATTTCAGCAAAGGCATCATAAACAATCTTTTCAGCTGTTGTTTTTTTACCTTCTTCCATTATTTTATTAATAAATCTAGTGACTAAAATATTTTCAAATTTAGTATCCGGAATTATTCCTCTTTGTTTAAATTTCTGTGACATTATTTTTTACTCTTTTCTTTTTTAGTTCCATATTTTGATCGTGATTGTTTTCTTCCTTCAACCCCATTCGTATCCAAGGGACCTCTAACAATATGATATCTTACACCTGGTAAATCTTTCACCCTTCCCCCTCTTATTAAAACCATTGAATGTTCCCGAAGAGTATGTCCTTCTCCTGGAATGTAAGCTGTAACTTCTCTCCCATTAGATAGCTTAACCCTAGCTACTTTTCTTAAAGCAGAATTAGGTTTTTTAGGGGTTGCTGTAAAAACTTTAGTACAAATGCCTCTCTTAAAAGGAGAGGGGTACTTTCTAGGTCTGTTTGTTAAAACATTAAAACCAAAAGTAAGCCCCATCATTTTGGACTTCTTTTTAATTATTTTCCTTTTCTTTTTTATTAATTGATGAATTGTAGGCATAAATAAAAAAATACACTTTCAGCAAAATAGTAGCAGATAAAAAAAATAATGTCAATTCTTAGAAAGCAGGAAAACCTACCACCATCAAGCCATAAAGAGGTCTTACTACAAAAGGCACAAGAATGTACTGCATTAAAAGCACTGCTATAAGGATTGAAGCAAAAGGATTTCTCATTAAGGTTGTTTTTAATTGATGAGATTTTAGAAATCTAAAGAGAATATGAGATCCGTCAAGGGGTGGAATTGGAATTAAATTAAAAACACACAAAACAATATTTAACTGAATAAAAATCAGGAAGAAATTTAATAATCCAGGATTTCCAATGTTAAACACTCTTATTATAAGAGCCATAAAAAGAGCTAAGAATAAATTAGAAAGAGGTCCTGCCAAAGCAATTAACATTGGTCCTTTTTTCTTATCTTTTAGGTTAAGTGGATTGAATGGTACGGGTTTTCCCCAACCAAAGCCAATTATTAAAATAAAAAACATTCCTATTGGGTCTATGTGTTTCAAAGGATTCAAACTTAATCTCCCCACCATTCTCGGAGTTTTATCTCCCAAAATATCAATGGCTTGAGCATGAGCATATTCATGTATCGTAAAAGCAAACAATATAGAAATGGCTGCCATTAAATAAGTTATCGGATCTTGTAATAATAAGTTTATCATCATATGTACATATAAAATAACATAAAAATTTGCAAAACTCAAAAAAAAGTGTATTATGAAATAAAATTATGGCTAAAGAATGTGCAATATGTAAAAAGGGATCAAGGGTTTTCGGAAGAAGAAGTAAGTTAAGGGGAAAATATAATCCTACGGTGAAAGTAAGAAAATATCCAAACCTACAAACACTTGATGTACCAGAAAATGTCTCGCATAAAAAATTTAAACCCTTTAAGGGAAAACGTGTTTTGGCTTGTTGTAAGTGTATTAAAACTCTCGCCAAGCCTAAATAAAATAGTTATTTTCCCTTACAATTCTCACTATAAAGAAAGCGAACAAGAACCACGGATTTTTGCCGTGGTTTTTGATTAATGCTAAAATAAAAAATGGATATTATATTAAAATTAAAAAAAGCTAATCTAAAAGGAAGGAGCGGAAGTAATTTTCCTACCTATCTAAAATGGGAGGCAGTTAAAAAGCAAAAAGCAAATTCTAAATATGTAATTTGTAACGCTTCTGAAGGAGAACCTCTTGTTAAAAAAGATTATTTTATTTTAAAAAAATACAAAGAAGAGGTAATAGAGGGAATAATGTTAGCCTTAAAAACAGTTCATGCTAAAACAGCTATCATTTATATCAATAAAACATACTATGATGAGTTTAAAGAAGATTTAATAAAACTTACAAAAAATCTTCCCATAGAACTTTTTGAAAAACCAAAAGGATATTTATGTGGCGAAGAAACTTGTCTACTAAATGTTATTGAGGGAAAAGAAAAAATACCAAGACCAAAACCTCCTTTTCCAACAGAAAAAGGACTCTATGGAAAACCGACATTAATTAATAATGTAGAAACTTTCTATTACGTCAATCAAATAAATAAAAAGGAATATCTTAATACAAAATTCTATTCAATTATTGGCCCTAAAACAGGGGTATTTGAATTGTCTATAGATTTAACGATCAAAGAAATTTTAGAACAAACAGGCAATATGCCTAAATACGATTTCTTTTTACAAGTTGGAGGAGGAGCTGTAGGAGAGATAATGCTTAAAAAAGAAATAGGAAAACCATTGAGAGGATTGGGATCAATTATCGTTTTTGATAAAGAAAAAACAAACGTTTTAGATCTAATGAAGCAATGGGCATCTTTCTTTGCCAAAGAAAATTGTGATAGGTGTACTCCTTGTAGAGAAGGAGCCTATAGAATAAAGGAAATGTTGGAACAAAAAATAGATAAAAAGATATTAAGGGATATTTTCTTTATTTTAGAAAATGCGAGCTTATGTCCATTTGGTAAATCATTACCAGTGCCATTTAAGACAGCTATTAAAAAACTATTATGAAAATAGCGATAAACCAAAAGGAATTCTCTGTAAGAAAAGGACAAACCATTATGCAGATATGCAAAGATAATAAAATATTTATCCCATCTCTTTGTCATCATTCTGATTTAAAAGATGAACCGAATTGCAGAATATGTATGGTTGAAATTGAAGGAAAGGGTTTTGTCCCTGCCTGTTCCACTGAGATCACAGAAGGAATGCATATTTTTACAGAATCAGATGAAATTAAAAAAATAAGAAAAACAAACTTAGAATTACTTTTTGCTCAACATCAGGAAAAATGTAGCGATTGTATTTTTAGTTTTAATTGCACTCTTTTAAGGTTGGCAAAAAGGTATAAAGCAAACATCTCAAGGTTTAAAGATAGAAAAACAGAATACCCGGTAAAAACAATGGGGCCTAGTTTAATATTTGACTCTTCTAAATGCATTGATTGTAGAAATTGTGTTGAAATATGCCAAAAACAAGGAGTAGGACATTTAGCATTAGAAAAACGAGGTGATTTTTTTGAAATTGTAGAAACAGAAAATCCGTGTATTTATTGTGGTCAATGCATAACCCATTGTCCTGTCGGAGCGTTTGAAGAAAAGGGAGGGTTTGAGGATATAGAAAAAACATTGAAAAGAAAAGATAAATTTGTTGTTTTTCAATTCGCTCCTTCAATTAGGACAAGCATTGGAGAAGAGTTTGACATGGATTATGGAGAAGTGGTAACAGAAAAATTAGTAGCTGGAATCAAAGCATTAGGGGTAGATAAAGTATTTGACGTTTCTATTGGAGCTGATTTTACGACGAAAGAAGAAGCAAAAGAATTAATAGAACGATTAGAAAAAAAAGAAAATCTACCCATGTTCACCTCTTGTTGCCCTGCTTGGGTAAGATTCATTGAATGCTATTATCCAGAACTGATACCTAATTTAACCAGTGTAAAATCTCCTCATATTATTTTGGGAAGTTTAATAAAAGAACACTATGCTAGTAAAATAGATACCACAAACATTGTCGTTATCTCTGTAATGCCTTGTGTTGCTAAAAAATACGAAATCACAAGAGAAGAATTAAAGGTAGACGGGATTAAACCAGTTGATTATGTGCTTACAACAAGAGAACTGGCTTTTCTCTTTAAAAAGCATAAGATTAATTTAAGGAAAATTAGGAATAGAAAACCCGATAGCTCTTTTGGAATTGCTTCAGGAGCTGGTATTATTTATGGAGCTTCAGGAGGAGTTATGGAATCATCCCTAAGAACAGCTCTGTGGGAATTAAAAGGAAAAAAAATAGCCAAATTAGAATTTAAAGAAATTAGGGGAGAACAGGGATATAAAGAAGCAGAAATAGAAAACATAAAAGTTGCTGTAATAAATGGAATAGGAAATGCAAAGAAAATGATAGAAAATAATCTAAAGCAATATGATTATGTTGAAGTAATGGCTTGTTTTGGAGGATGTATTGGAGGGGGCGGACAACCGGTACCAACTGATAAAATAATAAGAGAAAAAAGGGCACAAAGTCTTTTTAGTATAGATAAAAAACAAAAGATAAGATTAGCTCACAAAAATCCAATTATAGATAAAGTTTATAAAACAATTTTAAAAAATGATAAAAAAATTAAACAAATTTGTCATACAAAATATTTTAACAGAAAAATATGAAAACAAAAACATTATCCATTGATCTTAGTTCTGCTATAATTTTTGTCGCCCTTTTATCTATAGCTAGCATATTGCCTCTTTTTCATAATCAAATCATAACAGGCCCCCTTGTTAATGCTGTTTTATTTTTAGCAGTCATTTTAGCTGGAACACAAAACGCCATACTAATTGGTTTAATCCCAAGTATTATTGCTATCTCAACAGGATTATTGCCCTCTGCTTTATCCCCTACCGTCCCTTTTATAATGATTTCCAATACATTACTTGTTTTATCCTTTAGTTATTTTAAAGACAAAAACTATTGGTTGGGTGTTGTTCTATCAAGTTTCTTAAAATTCTTCTTTCTGTTCGCAACAAGCTCAATCGTAATAAACTTACTTGTAAAAAAAGAACTAAGCTCAAAAGTAGCTTCTATGCTTTCTCTGCCCCAACTAATTACAGCTCTTGCTGGTGGTTTCTTAGCTTTCATATTCTTAAAAACTCTCAAGAAATGAAATAAAAAACAGAGAAAGGTTGTAATAATATTATGAAAACAGATGAAGAAATAGCACAATTAGTTCAATCTGGTAATTTTGAATTATTTGAGATATTAGTGCAGAGATATGAAGCAAAAATAAAAAGATACTCAAGAAAATTTCTTTTTAAAAACGAAGAAGCTAAAGACGCCTTACAAGATATCTTTATTAAAGCTTATAAAAATATTAATAGCTTTGATTCTAAGCAAAAATTTTCTCCTTGGATTTATAGGATAGCGCATAATGAATTAATTAATGCGATAAAAAAAAGAAAAAAAACTTTTCCCCTACCAGATCTTGACACTTTTTTACCCTCTTATGAAAAAAGAGAGTATGAGTCAAACAAAGCGACAAAAGAAATTATTAATAAATCCTTAAATAGTTTAGAGGTAAAATATAAAGAAGTAATTGTGCTTTATTATCAAGAGTCTCTTTCTTACAAAGAAATTGCTGATGTTTTACAAATACCAATATCAACAGTTGGAGTTAGACTAAAAAGAGCAAAAAAAATAATTAAACAAACATATGACACTATCTAAAGACATTTTGGATAAAATAAAAAAGGGAGAAGTAAGGATGCACTCAAAGATGTATTTTATTCTTAAAACATTATTGTTTGTTATTTCTTTTATAATTACTATTTTTATTGCTGTATTTTTGATCAGCTCCATATTCTTTGCCTTAAGAATAACAAGTGCCACTACTTTACCAAAATTAGGATATATGGGTATAGGAAAATTCTTAATTTTCTTTCCTTGGGTTATAACATTAATATCAATTTTCTTGATTTTAATTATTGAAAAACAAGCTAAAAAAATAAAAACTGTTTATAGAAAACCTTTAGTTTTTTCTTTAACTATCGTTCTACTTTTTATTACTTTCTTTAGTTTCTTAGTTGCCAAAACACCACTTCACAATAAAATTTATCAACACAGATATCCTTTTATGGAACAAATGTATAAAATGCAGTTACCAAAAGATGTGATTGTTGGAACAATAATAGAGTTTAATAAAAATAACTTTCAAATAAAAACAAAAGAAGGTAATTTATTGTTAATCTCAACTTCTACCCAAACACGATTTCCTAAATATCAAAATCTTCACATAAATGACATGATAATGATTATCGGAAAAACAAATAACCAAATTATTGAAGCAAAAGCCATCAGAATAATGAGAAAACCCTTAATAAGATAAGCTAATATGAAAATAGGTATTTTTGACTCTGGGTTTGGAGGATTAGAGATTTTAAGAGAAATTATAAAACAAATCCCCTCTTACCATTATATTTATCTTGCAGACACTAAAAGAGCTCCTTATGGCAATAGGTCTCAAAAAATAATTTATAAATTTACTGATCAAGCAGTTAATTTTTTAATAAAAGAAAATTGTAACTTAATTATTTTAGCTTGCAACACAGCTTCCTCAAAAGCTTTAAGAAAAATTCAAAGAGTAAAGAAAATAAAAATATTAGGCGTTTTAATTCCAGCAACAGAAGAAGCAGAAAGGAAAACAAAAAATAAAAGAATTGGTATAATAGCTACAAAAGGCACAGTAATATCTCGGGCATTTGAAAGAGAACTTCATAAATTAGACAAAAATATAAAAGTATTTCAAAAAGCATGTCCTGTCTTAGTTTCTAAAATAGAGTCAGGACAAAAAGATTGCAAGGAAACAGAAACATATTTAAAAAGAGTTATCTCTCCCTTAATAAGTGAGGAAATTGATACTTTAATTTTGGGATGCACTCACTATGGCTTATTAGAGGAAAAGATAAAAGAAATTACAAGAAATATATTTATTGTTTCAGAAGGAAAAATAGTGGCAAAAAAACTAAAAAACTATCTAAAAAGACATCCTGAAATTAAACTTTCTAAAAACAATAAATTAGAATTTTTAACAACAGGAGAAAAAAACAAATTTGAGAGTTTGGGAAGTGTTTTTTTTGGTAAGAAGATAAAAGCTAAAAAAGTAAATCTTATAGAAAAACACAAAGAATGACTTATAATTCACCAAATCAAGTTAAGCTATGCAATAAGTAGAAAAAATATGGTAAAATTAATAAAGGTCGTAAATAATAAAAAAACTTTATGACAGGTATAGAATTCTTAGCTTTAATATTGGGTATTTTAATTTTAGCAAAGGTTATTATATTTTTTGTAAAACCAAAGTTATGGATGTCAATAACAAAGAAAACAACAAAGAATAAGGTTACTTTTTCTGTTGTTTCTTTGGTTGTAGCTATTATTGCTGGATACTTAGTTCTACAAGAAATGACTATTGCAGAAATTGGAGCAGTAACAGTATTTATCGCTGCTTTAAGCGCTCTTTCTTTCGGACCCTATATAAACAAAATAACTACAATAGCAGACGAAGCATCAAAAGATTTGTTAAAAAAATCTTGGCTATCTATTGTGATATGGGTTGCTCTGGGTGTATGGATGATTGTTTCTGTTATTTAATAAAAAAACACAAAAGCAAGGATTTTTTAACCCTTGTTTTTGTTTATAATAAAGAAGCAGCCTCTTTGTCTATTATTACATAAAGATTATTATGCTTTTGCAGAATAGAAGCTGGTACCTCTGTTGTAATCTCTCCCCTTAAGGCCTTTTTCAGAATATCAGCCTTATGTTTGCCTGAAACCAAAAGAAGAATTTCTTTAGCTTCCATAATAGTTGCCATACCCATTGTTAGTGCTTTTTTAGGAACATCACTAATACTTTTAAAAAATCGCTGGTTATCTTTTCTTGTCATTTCTTCTAGATCAACCACTCTTGTTCTTGACTCAAAAGCACTACCGGGTTCGTTAAAACCAATGTGTCCGTTTCTACCAATACCAAGAATTTGTAAATCTATACCCTTTTTCTCTTTTATCATTCTTTCGTATTCTTTTGGATCTTTTTCTAAAAGAAAACCATGAATACCTGTTTTTGAGAAAAGATTTCTTTCCATATAGTAATGATAACTTTGGGTTGATTTAAAATCTATGTCATAATATTCATCTAAATTGAAAGAACAAACACGAGAAAAGTTCAAATTAGAATTTGACATTTCTTTATAAAGACCTAACGGAGTAGATCCTGTTGCCAATCCCAAAACAATATTAGGCTTTTTTTTCATCCTGCTTTTAACAAATAGAAAGGCCTCATGGCTCAATTCCTTATAATTCTCTTTTATTATAATTTTCATAAACCAAAAAAGTTTCCATAAAATAGTTATCTGCTACTTTTGTATTTTTTCCATAACCAAATACTCTCTGCTCCAAAACAACAGATCCCCTAAATTTAGCTAAACTTTCTGTTGCTCTTTCAAATGGAGTTCTTCTGGTTTGAGATTGGTGAACTCTAAGTGCTTTTAATTTGTGTTGCATTTCTTTTTTAGAAAAAATAAAAGCAGTATTAAACTCATAGGGATTAAATAAAGACCATGGATTTTCATAAAAAAATAAGGTAGTAGGCTCTTTTTTCTCTTCCCTTTCTAAAAAAGGAGTTTCTAACGCCTTAAAGAAAAGTAAAGTAGCCAACTTGTGTCTCGGATGTAAATCGTCTTTTTTGGGTAAAAAAACAATATCAGGATTTTGGGCAATTAAAAAGTTTTCTAATTTGATAATATCTTCCTCTAAAATCATCAAATTATCTTTTGTGTAAGAAGCTAAAGATAGATAAACAGGAGGCTTTGTTTTTAAAATCTTTGCCTCTCTCTTCATTTCTTGTTCTCTAATTTTAGTGGCTTGTTCTTTTTGTTTTCCTTGAACCCCCCTGTGCCCTGAAAAGAATAGAACAGGAATTATGATATTATTTTTTGATAAAGCAGAAATAAATCCTCCACAACAAATAGACATATCATCAGAATGAGGAGATATAACAACAATCTTTTTATTCTTAAAAAGTTTTTCTTCTTTAACGGGAAAGTCTTTTGGTAATTTTAAAACACTATAAATGTCTAATTTTTCTTGCATTTTTTATTATAACAAAAGAAACCGCAGGGTTAAACCTGCGGCCTCTTAAGTCTTGCTATCTTACTGGTATATTCTCTGGTACGGAATGTATAATCTTTTTCTTTCTTTTGTTTCTGAAAAATAAAAGAAAGGAAATAAGGCACAAAACAGCTAAAATTAAAGCAAGCCAGTAGATGAATTCAGATGTCACTAGTCCTGCTAAACCAGCAACAGCAACTTCACCACCTTCTTTATTAGAATCATTAATATTAGCTAAAAACCCAGTTTCATCAATTACTAATTCATCTTCTTCATCTTCTCCTGAAACAAGATTATCCAATAATTCTTGTGGTTCTATCATTCCGATTTGTCCTTGTGGAATTTGTCCTTGTGGTAAACTTTCAAGTAATGTTCTGTAGTTCTCAATTTCTGCTAATTCTATAGCAGTTAAAGGAATTTCCATAGAACAATAGAGCTCATTAATTTTGTTTCTTGTTGTAATGTAAACAAAACCAGTAGGCTCTTGTGATCCCCAGGGAGTCAAAATATCGTAAGAATAATCCATTTGAAATCCAATAACAGCATTATAAGTAGCTGAATCAAATATTCCATTCACTACTACATTTTCATAACCCTGATAATTTTTTAAGAAATTTTGTAATTTCTCAACTTCAGTTGGATTATTATCTGCTCCCATCTTAAGAAAATCTGTTAAATAAGTACAGACCTGCAATGGAGGAATAATAGTCGGTACTACTGGTGTTGTAGTAGCATGATAGCTAATCTCTTCTCCAATTGCCTCCTTAGAGGGTACATTATCAGAAATAGGCCTAAAAAAGTAAGCTAATTCTGAATTAAGTCCAGGTACAAGTACAGCATGAGTTGAAGACAAAAGAATATCTTCAGACGTATAGTCATTATAACCACGACTTAATGTTGTAGTTAAGTTAGAAATAGAACTTGTACCAAACAACACTTGACTTGTGGCCGGAGCATTAGTATCCCAAGTTATCATAAAATCACCATTATCTTGATGTTCCACCATTTCATTTGAGATAACAAGAGTAGGAGCATAATGAACGAAGACACCGCCACCTCCTCCTGAATCATCTTTCACATAAACAACCCTTTCTTTTTGATCAGCTTGTAATCCCTGAGAGTCAGAAACATCATATAAGATACTATAATAACCAGGAGTATCTACATTAACAGTATTTCCTGAAATTATTATATCTGCTGTTATGTCGCCATCTTCAAAATCAAAAGCAGTACTACCGGGATCTGTAAAAGATCCTCCTTTCTCAATTTCGATATTGACATTTCCAAGCAAAGTAATAACAGGTCTCTCATTTTCTACATCTTTGTCTGGATCATAAGATAAGATGTTCTGAACATCTTTATCTGTATGGCAAGTAGGATCTAGTTCATCTACTAAACCATCATTGTCATTATCAATGCCATCAGAGCAAGCTTTAGAT
>CAYVCP010000002.1:13288-22570 GCA_964450565.1 uncultured Candidatus Saccharibacteria bacterium
GGTCTAATTCATCTACTAAACCATCATTGTCATTATCAATGCCATCAGAGCAAGCTTTAGATTCTTCATGCAAGGTAGAACAAAAGCCTAGGGTAATACTTGAGTATTGGTCTCCCATGTAACTAACAGAATCCTCTGTATTTGACCCCAAAGCATTCTGAGCAAAACCTTGTGAATCAAAGAATACTCCTGATAATCCAGTACCTAACTCTGTGTTGCTTACAACGTCAGCATAAAGATAAGAACCATCTTCAAGCTTTAAAGCAACAGCGTTAATGTTGTTTCCTGTTCTCTCGTTCTCTAATTGATTATCTCTAAAACAATCAATGGTGATGTAAGAGCCATTGTTGTTTACTGTTCCGTCAGCGTCACTCAAGTAAACATCGTAGTATTCTTGAGCTCCAGTATGGAAGTCTGAAGAAGAAGCGTTTTCTTGAATGTCGGTTAATATAGCTACATCGCTAGTTGCAAAAACAAACTCATTAAAAGCAGTTGTTTGCTCATAAACATAGATAGAGGCTAAATCCTTAAGACCGAGAACAGAGCTTAAGTTTCCTTGGCAAGAAGTAACATTAAATTCACTATCCTTGTCTGGATCATAGACACTGTTAACAAGACAACCAGGGTCTAATTCATCTACTAAACCATCATTGTCATTATCAATGCCATCAGAGCAAGCCTTAGGTTCTTGGTATTCATTTAGAATAACCATCGTTCTGTCTAACCATGAAGATGAAAGAGTAATATCTCCGTCTGTCTTCATGTCGTGATTAGGTGGATCATCTGTCATATCATCTGGAGTAAGAAGATATGTAGGAGGAAAAACATCACCTAAAGTAGATACTTGTAATAAATATTGATCATTATAAAGGGGAGCTGACCATCCATCTCCTGTTATTTCTTCTGGACCAAAAAGGTAAGAAGCAATAGCAAGATTTTCATATGTTACACATTCAGCATTATTCTCTCCACTGCCTAAAATATCAGTATTTAGATTCAATGGTGTGGTAAAAATAGTTTCTCCTGTCCCAAGACCTGAATGAGAAATTCTAAATTCACCACCAGCACTCAAAGAACCATCAGCAATAGTTCCATCTTGATCAATGACTACCTTACAAATGCTAATTGAGCCATTGTCTGGGTCTTCTGCATTAATACTTTGAATGCCAAATACCGTAAAAGCCACCATAGCAAAAACAACTGCTATAGACAGCTTTTTAAATTTCATTTTTATATTCATTGTGACCTTTCAAACCCTAACAAATTAAAAACTAAACTAAGCAAACAGTAGTTAATAGCTCGTAACTGATTAAGATTGATTAATTAGAAACTAACTATTCTGTTTTTTATGATCAAAAAAGAGCTGATTAAGAGCTAATGTATACAATACACCTTTTTCTTGTTTTGTCAACCTAAACAAAAAAACACTATTTTGAAGTGTTTTGATTGGCTTACTAGTTAAAAACTAGTAAGCCAATCAATTTTATTTCCTAAATGGTGTTATAATCTCCATCCACGCAATTTTACTTTTGTGAATAGAGATCTCTTCCTTTGTTTTTGGAAGAAAAATAATTACTCTTTCTGGTACTTGTGGATGAAAACCTTTGAAGACACCAGAAAAAACCTTATCGGAAAACATGGTTTTTACAATCACATGTTTCCCTAAAACCTTTCTGTTGAGACTAAAAACTCCCATAACGCAACAACCTTCATCGCTACGTATTAGGTTATCCCCACAGTTAAAAATAATAGTAGGATTAATTTTATACCTCATAGAAGTATCTGAGGCTTCATAGCCCTCTTTTATCAAGAAAGCTCCTGATGTTTCATCTACTACAATCTTACCCACAATATTTCTTTCTCCACTGCAGGTTGAAACCAATATCTTTGAAAACATTTATAATTCCTCCTTTCGCTACGTATTATAACACATACCTTTGGAAAAGTCAATATTAAAAAATCAAGAAACCAAAAAGATAATAGAGACCCAAAAGAAATAAGACAAGAGACTCAACAAAGGTAATCCATGTGGTGAAACTTTTTGAACTTAATTTAATGGTCATAGTAAAAACAGCTATCAAAAACACAATAATCTCATCAATCATATAGAACAAAATGAAAATAGAGATATAGAGTAAGTAATGAAAAACAGAAAGATTAGCTTCAGCTAGAATACCTGCAAAAAACAAAGGGACAGCAGCAGAACAAGGAAATTCAGCTATTGTAATAACAACAGCAAAAAATAAAATAGCAAGAATAACAGCAAAGATACTTTCACTGCTTTGTAAGGTGTTCTGTATTTTATTGGAAAACTTTGATACCATTCCACCCTTTTGCATCTCACAAGTAGGTCCTTGTTTTGCAAATTTCAAAAAATCTTTAAAAAAGTAAAACCCTCCAGCAACCCCTAGTAATCCAACCAATATTTCCATTATTTTCAGATAAGGAGCTAGAAACAAGAAAAGTTGAAACCATAGAAAAATTAAGAGGCCATAAACTAAGGATGTGGTGAATATAAAAATACCACCAAAAATTAATATCTTTTTTCTTGATTTCAATATCAAAACTAATCCTAAAATTAACACTAAAGCACCCAAAGAACAGACATTAAAACCATCGAAAAAGCCCATTAAAACAGCTGTTATAGGCAAAGAATATTGATCTTTTCTTATTTCTCCCAAAATTGGCAAATTAATATTTTCTTCTTTTAAAGCTGTCCCCTCCTGAACTTCTATGCCCGCTAAAAAAGCGAACTTTTCTTCTAGTCTTTGAGCAACGTTGTCTGAAAAACCAATAAAATATTCGTCATCAAAAAAAATAATAGGAACCATCCCATAGCGATCTTCTGCAACACTATGTTTTTCATAAAGAAATATTAACTTTTCTACTACTTTTTTATTTGAAATAGATAATTCTTCCACTATTACAGAGGGATATCTATCGTCAAAGTCCTCTAACAGTACCTTAACCCTGGCACAGACTGTGCAAGATTCAGAATAAAAAAAGCTTACTTGAGCGTTGTCTTGTAAGTTTGTTTCTTGTTTTAGAAAGTAACTTGTAGCACCCAAAACAATTAATAAGATAAATATGAGAATAGTAAAAATTTTGTTCATAGATAAAAATAACCAAAACCCCTGCCTGCTTAGGGTAAATTATAGGTGCGTTTTCCAGGTGGGACTCCTCTTCCCATGCTATATAAGTATGAAAAATATGGATTCCCTAAAAATTAGTTTTGATCCTTAATTATGCTCTAAGTAGCAGGAGCACTTATATTATACTCCTTAAGAAAATATGTTGTCAAACTCTTTTGTTCTGTCTATCAAGCTTCTTTTTTTGATAATGAACAAAAATTAGAAGAAGTATAAGAAGAATGAGAATAATAATAAAAATTAATATCTTATTAGAGAAGAAACCAGAAATAGAAGCCATTAAAACATCGTCTGCTGTTTGGGGTATTTCTTCTTGTGTTGACGTACTCTTTATGTCTTCGTCCGTATAATCAACGAATAAATCACCTTTAAAATTCGTACCTTGTTGTGTTGGTATGTTGGCTTGAGCAAGTAAATGATTATCATTCGTTTCTTCATTTTCTTTTCTTAATACCCTAAAACTATATTCTTTACTAACTCTTGCTGGAGAAGCCCAACAAATAAAACGATAATAGTAGGTTGTTGATACTTCAAGGTCTGATATATCAATGTCATGAACAGTAATCTTATTTGTTGTAGGAGGTGTAGAAAAAAGATATCCATAGTTAGGAGGATTACTTAAAATAGAATGAGGGACTGTGTCATATACTATTCTACAATAAGAAGAAGCATCTGTTTCACAAGACATTTTCACTGAGGTCGGAGATAATATGACAGGACCACTTGTATTAAGAATATTTACAGCTCCTACAATAGGAGGGATATAAACACTACCACCATCTCCTCCTTGATTCACCTCACCTGAAATAGTCTCTCTGGTAAAAAATCCTATTTGTAGATTAAAACTGATGCTTCTACCTTGAAATTCTGTCATTGTTCCCTCTTTGAAATAAACGTAAAGATTATAGCTCGCATTATCTCCTGTTCCTACTTCAGAGAGAGGAATATCTCCTGCTTCATAAAAATCTTGTAGTGATCCAGAATAAAGAGAAGCATTACCTGTCTCTCCAATAGTTAGAATAAATTCATCTGCCAAACAATGATCTTCTACGCATCCACCATCAAAATCAACCACCTTAAGCCCTATTGTTTGATTTTGCTCTGATAAATTATGTACTCTAATTTTTTCAATAGTAGTCTCTCCAGGTAAAAAATTATCAATTGCAAAAATAGGTCTGCCATTTAAAAGCTCAAATTGATCAGATGTTTCATCAAAAAGCTCCACTTTAATTCCGCTATCTTGAGCAAAAACCATAAAAGGAATACTCACGAATAGCATAACGACAAAAAGATTCAATATTTTCATAAATTTATAATTGATTTTCTTCTTCATCTTCTTCTATAATAATAGGCTCTTCTTCTATAACTGGAGTATTTTCCAGGATTAAAATCTCTTCATTCAGTATAAAGTCTTCTGCCAATGGCAGATCATTTTGCATGGGATCTTCTATTAGCGGTAAATCACTCTGTATAGGGTTTTCCATTAAACACTCTGTGGTCGTAGCCATTGTTTCTTCTGTGGTCGTAGCCATTGTTTCTTCTGTGGTCGTTGAGTCTGCTATAATTATTTCTTCTATTAACTCTTCAGTGCTTGTAGCTATCTCTATTGATTCGGTAGTAGTTGCTTCTATTCCTTCTATTTCTATAATAGTTATTGCTTCAGTTAAGTCACTTTCAATTTGATTATGAAAAAACTGTTGAAATAATTGTTCTGTAGTTAACGTAATCACTTCTGGTTCTATGTTCTTTTCCAATTCCTCATCGTTTAACTTATTCTCATCTCCTGGTGTTGGCATAGGATCGTACCAAACATCTGAACCATCAGGAATACGAGCAAAAGATTTACCCTCTAAAACTTTATCTGTTGTATAAGCGTAAGCATCCAAAAGACAAGATCCAGCAAAACAAGGTAAGGAATCAATTAAACCTTCAGGAACCCAAAGCCCAATCATATCACCAGTATTATCTAACCATTCAGGGATAAAAAGACCATCTACATAGATAGGAAGAAAACCATGAGGAACAATAATTGAATATGGAATAGATATCTGGTTATTATCAGCATCACTCAAATACCAACCATCTAAAATTATCGCTGTATTCCCCTTATTGTAGAGCTCTACCCACTCTCCATTAGGTGATAAAGCATCATCAGGTCCAATTGCATCTGGTAAAAACTCATTGATAACAATATCTCTTGCAGACAATGTACTAGAATAGTATTTTATAACTTCATTTGATGTCTCTTCTTGATCTGAAAACCCACTAGCAAATAACATGTTATCTTGCCATCCATTAACAGTAATCTTAAATTGACAAGAGTCTGGAAAAAAGCTTGCTGAATTGCTATTCGGATAAGAAACAGTAAATTTCCAGTCATTCCATCCATTGGCAAAATCAAAAGGACCACAGTTAAAACTACCCAATGTGCTAGTAGCACAATATATTTTTTCTATCCCCTTTTTGGCATAAGCTGATATTTCTAATTCATTACAAAAATCTCCTACAAAATTACTTAACTCCATTTGATATTGAAAATTTAAACTTCCTTTACTTACCACGCTTACGTCTTTTGTTAACTGATTTGATGTTCCCAGAGAAGTAGGAAAAAAGTCTTGCGTAACATCTAAAGAGAAGTCTAAAATACCAGCAACACACATATTTTTGTCAGCTTGTTCAATATCGTTGAAATAAGCAAAAGCATAACTTATATTACCAATACAAAAGAAGAGAGTTATAGTGAATAAAAGTTTTATTTTATTTTTCATTTTTCATTTTTTTCATTTCTTTACGAATTTTATTGACTTCATCATAAACAATCAACAGTACTGGGATAATAATAATTAAGAAAAATCCAATAGGACGTTTAGCTGCTGAAACAGCATAACCGATATAAGGGATAGAAATAATCATTTTTCCAATAACTTCTGTCTTTTTTATTTCTCTTAAATCAGGACCATTGTTTGCATCTCCCTTGGTAATATACTTATTATCTTTTATTTCAATAATACGATGTGTTGTAGGGGCTTGAGTCTTACTAATAGTACCAAATGTTATAATATCTCCTAAATTATAAGTATCTTTAGGTTTTACTAAAACTACGCTTCCTGTTTTAATAGTTGGCTCCATAGAACCAGATTGAACAATTAAAAACTTAATATTACCTGTAATAGGTAAAACAGAAACAGCTAGCAATAAAACAATCAAAGCAACCAAGACAAAAAATATATAAGAAATTATTTTAAAAACTTTCATATCTTTATTATCTCCCCCCAAAGGAGGGAGATTAAAAAACCTCAAAGCTATTTCTTTCCAGAACGAAGACCAGGGCCTACTAACTCTATCCAATCAATTCCTAACTGACCAAAAGTATCTTTTGAACTCCAATCACTAGCAGTTGCCATAATCCTTAATTCTATTGGTTTTGTATTCCAAGTAGAGAAAGGAAGATTAAACTCTCTTACAACCCAATACTCTGTTGTACTAGGATCAGAATCGTATTCATCAGCTAAAACCCAGTCCCCTTTCTTACCTTGAACAAAAACCATAAAATCATCATCAGCTATACCGTCTAAAAACCTCATTCTTACCTTTTTAGGTCCCCAACCATTTACCTTATTTAAAGTTACATAAGCAGAACGACTATCAGGGCTATCAATTTCTATAGGATTATTACCACTATAAACAACTCTACACAAAGCATCACATTCTTTTCCCTCTTCTAAATCACAATCAGAACCCATTACATTATCAACAATTTTTCCCCAGTTACCATTATTTGTTTCTGGCTCTTTTGGTCCCCAACCAACTAAATTATGTCCTGCTTCCGAAACAACGTCTCCAATATTTACGAAATCAAGAGTAGTAAATAAAGATGGTGTAGCAAGGACTGAAAAAGCTAAACCAATACCTACTGCAGAAACCATACAAGTTAATAATATCTTTTTTTGCATATGTTTAGAATAAAATATTACTCAACCGACCTTTTATAATCTTAATCGCTAATCTATCTCCCCTTATTACAAAGGGGAGACTCTTAGCAATCAAACTTATTGTAAACTATCGTAGTAATCCATCAAACCAAGTTCAAAGAGATAATTTCCACCATTAAACTTATTCATATTATTACCAGTCAAATCGCTAGTTTCAACTAACCAAACCTTCATGTTAAGGATATCGTGATTGAAGTCTTCGCTTCCGCTAATATCAACTTGACCATCAGCTTCCGATACGTCTGAACCCAAAATTGTTACAGGTCCAGGCCATCCAGGACCACTTGGGATAGAAAAAGGCTCAGGATAGAAGATTAAACTATAGCTGGTGATTGGTGAAGGAGCTCTACCAGAGAAAGAATAATCAAACGTGGCATCTTTCACGGTATATGTTAATTCTCCTTTGTAATCATCACCTTGTACAATTGTAGGATTATCTTGGTCAGCAAAATCCTTGTTGTCCATTAAGACAATACCTTTCAATTGCTCTCCTGTTAAAGTAATATCAAAAGACATGTCATCTCCTTGATATTCATTTCCAGCGTTACCATCCATATGATAACTTTGTTGAACTTTCATATACCATTCAGCAGGTAACATTCCCAACAAAACATCTATGTCTTCAACAGCAGACAAGGTCTTTCCCATACCATCGGTGTAAATAATTTGCCACCACTTTGGTTGAGCATTAGGATTGCTTCTTGGATCTTCATTATATATCCAAACACTCATATCATATCTGACAACAGATGAAATGTCATTTTTTGGATCATAATTTCCATCACATATTGAAGGAGGTCCTTCGGTCCATGTTCCAAGGCCATCTGTACACTCTGATTCTGAAATAGTACCATCGGTTTCATCAAAATTAGAAACTTTCTTAAAAATGTTTACAGGATTTGTTCCAACATTTTTAATAACATATTCTGTGTATTCATGTTGTGATGGCTTCATGTCAACAACATTAAGAGTAGTTGTTTGTAACCAAGGATTTTCTCCTTCAACAGCAATATCAATTGTTCCTGCAGTAAAGGTGTTGCCTGTTGAAGTTTCAGTATCGCTGAAGTAAGCAACAGTGCCTCCAACAGCAATAGCTGCGATAGCAGCAATAATACTTAAACTAATTATTATTTGTTTATTCATATTTTTTATTGTATTTTACTTTCTCGACCTTTCAATTATTATCCTCCCTAATTGAGCCCTATAAAGCTCAAGCCATATCCTTAAAAAAGAAATGGTCTAAGCTTTATCATTAAACTACCGTCATTATTTTTAACCCCCAAATTCCCATATTTTCTGCAAAATAAAAACCGTTCGTTTCTGAACAGTCAAAAGATTGCTTTTTTATCTTTTTCTCCCACCAAGTTTGAAAATAATTATTGTGGAACATAAAAACATATCTAGTTCCTCCTCTAGGATATTATAATTCATTCTATTTCTTTCTTAAGTTTTGTCAAATAAAATTGTTCACAGTTTATGCACATTAGCGTCTTGAGAACAATTTGGGGTAACTATTTAACATAGCTACCCACTTTTTTAAACATTCACTGAATCTTTCTCCTTAGATAAAATAACCCAAAAGTTAAAGATAAAAAGAAAAAAGAAGTTTCTAGAAAAAGATAAAAAGAAGTTGTAGACAGAAACAAAACGATCAAAATCATTGTTGGTGTAAGCCATTCCATGCACACCAATATGTCAATGAATAGCAAGAATGCAATCATAAAAAAACTAACTGCAAATCTTCTAAAAATTCTACGCCTACCCTCTAGTATCTTTAAAAAATCATCAAAATCATTCTTCATCATTTTCCTCACATCCTTGTTTTCTTTTCATCAACAAGTAACATATAGCGTTATAAACAGAAAGGACTAGTAACACTATAAATACTAACCATTGACAGGCTAATATAATCAAAATTAGCCACGTTGCTATATCCCACTCTCTTTCTAAACATTGAGCAATAACAATCATTACAAAGAGAGAGACAATTAGAAAAATTCTGGAAAATTTGTTGTATTTCCAAAATTTTCTCTTTTTTTCTTCAACTTTAGCATTCATTTCCTCCTCCTTTTTTTAATGTCCTATTTACAAACCACCCCTAGGCGTCGCAATTAGGGAGGAACTCTTACTAATACGACGCC
>CAYVCP010000002.1:22670-28804 GCA_964450565.1 uncultured Candidatus Saccharibacteria bacterium
TACAAACCACCCCTAGGCGTCGCAATTAGGGAGGAACTCTTACTAATACGACGCCTGGGGGTAGCCTCTAACTCAAAAAATATAGCTTTTTAAGCTATACCCTTTGATTTTTAAAATATTAGTACATGTCCTCCTACCTGTCAAGGTAGAATGTCCTAGGAAATCCAACCGTGTCCTACCCGATTTACAATCCTAAAGCTTCAGTTAATTGTTTTATTAAAGAAACAACCACGGGAGGAGGCATCAAACTATAAGCAGGAGATCCTTCATCATCTTTAACTTGCCAAGGCTTTTCTTCTATTTCTGTTTTTTCTCCATTATAAGAATAAGAAAACTCTGGTGTAATCTCATAATCATCAACATAATCTTTCGCATCTTTAACAGGAACAGAATTCCTTAAAAGAACCTTTGGAATTCCATGTAAAGAAAAAGCTTTTTTAATTAAGACTTCATCAATCTCTAACCTCTCTCTAATCGGTTCAATTCCTAGTTCGTCCCCTTCTTTTCCTTCCATCCTTTCTTTTGAACAATCCATATTATCACAAAGTAAATAAAACTTTCCATTTTCATGCTCTACTTCTTTCGTAGGAAGTAATTTTAAATTTCTTGAGGTTTGACATTTTGGACATACCACCCTGTACTTAATCCTTTCATCAATTACTGACTCTGGAACATCTATCAAACAAAACACATCAGGATCATCTCTATAACCGATTAAGTCACGAAAGAATAAAGAATAAGAGATCTGATCTAAGTTCCTAGGAAAACCATCTATGAATAAAGCTTTCTTCTCTTGGTCTGATATTTTCATTTTTACTAAAGCTAAAATAAGTTCAGAAGGAAGCAAGACTTTAGTGCTTCTTCCTTTTAAAGAATCAATAATATCCTTTAAAGGCAGAAATCCCCTATAATTCTTTTCTAAAAAATCAATTAATTCTTTTTGCTTTTCCTTAGAATTAACAACCTCATCTAAAGTTCTTATCATATCTCCAACAGAAAAATGTTCAATCCTATCTTTATCTACAATTTCTTTTAACATTTTTGCATAAGTTCCTTTACCGGAATTCTTCTTACCCATTAGATAGCAAATAAAAGTATTTTCTTTTAAATACTCTCTTAATTTTCTTATCTCAAGACCTGCTTTTAATTCAAAGTAAGCTTCTCTATCTCCAACATCTGTCAAATCAAACCTTTCTGTAATGTTGTCTAATTTTGTTTTAAAAAGAGGAAATTCAATTCCTTTCATATATATATTTTTGTTTTATTAAAAAATTACTGCTGTTAGCGGTAAGTTCTATGTCACCGACTTTATCTGTTCTTAAAACTAGAATACCAAATTCTTCCAAAAGGCTCAAGACCTCTTGGTGTGGATGACCATAACTATTCTCTTTACCACAAGATATAATAGCTAAAACAGGATCAACTTCTTTAATGAAACTAAAAGAAGAAGAAGATTTGCTACCATGATGAGCAACTTTCAAAACTTGAGAATTAAGCGAAACACCACTCTCTAATAAATCTTTTTCTACTTTCTTTGTAATGTCTCCTGTAAAAAGAAAACTAGTTTCTCCAAAAACTAATCTTGCTACTATAGAGCTATCATTATCTCCCTTTTCTCCTTTTAGGGAAACGAAAGGGTATAAAATATCTAAAGAAGCATCTCCCATTTTAATGACCTGTCCCTTTTGAGCAATTAAAACATCTTGTTCTGATAAAAGAGAGTTCCACTTCTCAAAAGTAGCACTGTCAGTTCTACTACCTGTCCATAAAACAAGCCCTACATGATATCTTTCTATAATGTCTACCAGTCCCCTCAAATGATCATAATCTGGGTGGGTTAAGATAACTAAATCAATACTTCTATCCCAAAAAGGCATTTGAGAGGTTAATTTCTCTAGAACCATATTACTTGGCCCACCATCTATTACAACCTGATGCCCCAAACCACTTTCAATAAAAATACTATCTCCCTGCCCAATATCAAAAAAAACAATGTCTAGGTTGCCCAAAGAAAAAACTTCTCTCCAAACTAAAAAATTAGCTGTAAAAAGCAACACAACAAGAAACAAGATGATTTTAATTTTCCTTTGCGTCATTGTTTTACTATAGCTTAAGTATACAATAAAGAAAGGAGGTCTAATTCTAGGATACTCAAACATCCCTAACGAATGATCTATCCTAGTTTTAATGTTGACAAAATAATAATAGTTGATATAAGAGAAATAACTTTTATCCAAACAAAGAAAGGAGCATCTTTTGAAAATAGGAAACGTTTCGTTAATATTGTTTGAAAAAGTTAAGGTAGTAAAGAGGGATCCCACCGACGAAGAATCTTTTGTTCAAGTGGGAATGAAGGGTACCGTTAGTAGGGTATCCGAAGGAAAAAAAATAGTTTATGTAAAATTTCCAGAGTGTTCGATGGCGCTCCCTGTGCCATCTTCTATACTGGAGCTACAGAGGTAATACCTCCCCAAGAAGAACCAGGGGGCACTAACACCATTCGCCCACCTATCCGTACATTAGATAGGTGGGACTATTTTTTTGCATTTAACTCTTCCAAAAGACTCTCTAAATCAATATTATAAGCTTTACAAATGTTTTCTAAAGTTAATTCTGTCATTTCCATCTTCATCATGGGACATGTCAAACAAGGAACTTTAAACTTCTTTAGAACATTTTCTTTGTTAATTACTTCAGACAAGGTTGTATTTTTTGTAATTTTCATATTTTTTCAACTTCTACTTCTTTAACTGCTTGTTTAACTAACTTTTTTATATCAATCTTTTTTTCTTCTTTCAAAACCTCTTTCAAATCAGCATTAGTTTCTGGATGATCTGGCAAGAATCTACTACAACAATCTTGATGAGGTTGTATTGATAGGTTGAATGTGCCAATTTCTTTTGCCTTTTCAATAATCTCTTTTTTATCTTTAGTAATCAAAGGCTTTAAAGAAAGAGAGTCTGTTGCTTTATCAATAACGCTTAAATTAGGTAAGGTTTGAGAGGCAACTTGACCCACGTTTTCTCCTGTCACCAAAACCCTAGCTTTTTCCTTTTCTGCTATCTCTCTAGCTATCCTTAACATCATTCTCCTATAAAGGACAACTCTTAGTTTTTCTTTAGTGTGTAATAAAATCTGTTTTTGAATCTCAGCAAAAGGAACAAGATAAAGTTTGGAATCAAGCTGATATTTATCTAAAATCTTTACTAGGTCTCTTACTTTATCTATAGAAAATTTATTAACATAAGGAAGAGCGTGAAAATGACAGAAAACTAATCTAATACCTCTTTTCATAGCATAAAAACTTGCTACAGGAGAATCTATGCCTCCAGAGATTAAACTTACTGCCTTACCCGAAACAGAAACAGGTAAACCCCTTAATCCTTCTATTTTTTCTGTAAACAAAAAACAATACTTTTCAACTAACTCAATAAACAAAGTAATATCAGGGTCTTTTAACCTTACTTTCTTTGTAAGCTTTTGGAGAACTTCTTCCCCTACTTTCTCGTTAACTCCTTGAGAAGTTAAGGCAATTTCTTTATTAGATCTAGAACAATCAATTTTAAACGTTTGGAAACTTTTTGCTTCTAAAATTTGAACCGCTTTTTCTCTAATAACATCAATGTTTTGTTCACAAGAAACAGCAAAACTAAAATTAGCAATTCCAAAAACATTTAATAATTGCTTGCTTATATGATTTTCATCATACCCTTCTTTCAGAATGATTAAAATCCTGCCCGATATTCTTTTAACTTTATAAAGGTCACTTTGAAGAACTTTTTCAATATTTTGTATCAATCTTTCTTCAAAAAACTTCCTATTCTTTCCCTTTAACCCTATCTCATCATAATGACAAATTACATATCTATTTTCCATACTTTTTCGCTAACTCTAAGGCCCCTAGATTAGACTCAACATGTTTTTCTGACATCATCTTTTTTATACTAGAAACTAAATATTGTTCTTGTAAAGGAAGAAATCCTTTAGAAATTGCATATCCCAAAAGAAACATACCACAAAAGATATCGCTTTTTAGTTCTTTTTGACAAATGTTTGAAGCTTCTATGAAATAGTGTTTTCTTTGAATCTTTTCTAAACTATTTTGTATTTGTTTTTCAGAAAGAGAATCAGATAAGGTCGCTGTCTTATATTTGTTAATTAAAAATATAGAATCTTTTTTAGAATACTCAGCCATAGATAAAGCTTCTTGCATTTCTAAAGCTATCATTAAATCACCCGTTCTTTTTGCAACCACAGGAGAAAATACTTCTTTCCCAAACCTTAAATGAACAGAAACAGAACCTCCTCTCTGGCTTAAACCATGTAGCTCTGAAGTTTTTACATCAAAACCAGCCTCAAAACAGGCTCCAGCCAAAACTTTTAATAGGGTTATAAGACCCTGTCCCCCTACCCCAGATATTATAATATTAAATACTTGTTTCATTTTTTCATTTGTCTTCTATGATAAAGACCACAAACTCTACGAGCAATAATAACTGACATTTCTTTTTTATTCAAAAAGTCTTTTATGGTTTCTACTAATTCTTTATATTCTTGCTCTTGATCTAAAACCCGCACATTCTTTATTTGCATTGCTTTCAAAAGATCCTCTATCTTAATTTGCGGAGATTCTTCTGTGCCTGTTTTTCCCATACCAGGGTTAGGTTGTTGCCCTGTCATAGCTGTAATTCTATTGTCTAAAATGATAATTAAAGGGTTTGATTTATTATAAGAAGCGTTTAATAAGGCAGGGATTCCAGAATGAAAAAAGGTTCCATCTCCAATAAAAGCAATTATTTTCTGATTTGTTGCTTTTTTAATTCCATGAGCTATACCAACCCCAGAACCCATACAAGACAAGTAATCATAAAGATTATGAGGAGGAAGAGAAGCCATCATATAACAACCAATATCTCCTCCAAAAATTGTATTCTTGGGAGCAACTTGCTTTAC
Source organism: uncultured Candidatus Saccharibacteria bacterium (assembly GCA_964450565.1). GTDB lineage: Bacteria > Patescibacteriota > Minisyncoccia > Minisyncoccales > CG1-02-41-26 > CAYVCP01. The sequence continues at coordinate 27,624 of CAYVCP010000002.1, forward strand.
AGCAGAAAAAAGTTTCCAATAAGGACAAGTTGGCCAACCAATGCAAAATCTAGGCAGATGTTTTACTTTCTTAATAGCGAACTCTTTCTTTTTATTATATCTTTTTCCTAAAAGTTTCATTACTCCTTCCATCACATCTTCAAAAGACAACTCCCCAACTTCTTTGACACTTAATATTTTTATATTACAATCTATTGATCTAACTTCTTTTTCTAAATAATTATCTAGTTCTTCTACAATAAGAACACTATCTAAATTTTTAAGAAACTTTTTAATCTTTTGCTCTGCTAGAGGATAAAAAATACCTATTTTTAAAACAGGTAAATCTAATCCTATCTCTTTCAAAACTTCTTTTACATAAAGATACGAAACACCAGAAGTAATAATCCCCTTTTTACCCTTACCTTCAAGAAGATTCAATTCTGATTTCTCAGCAAACTCTTTCATTCTCTTGATTTTATTTAAAAGTTCTTCTTTCATTTCAAGCACCCTAGGGGGCATAGTAACAAACCTATTTCTATCTTTTACAAACTTACCTTTAAAATTTGTTTTTTTGATTAAAGAAAGAGGAACAGGCATTCTTTGATGAGCTACTCTGGTTGTTAGTCTTACCATAACAGGCAATTCAAACTTAGCAGAAATCTTAAAAGCTTCTTTTATAAACTCCTTGCATTCTTTTGGATTACTTGGTTCTAATGTAGGAATATGAGCCAAATAAGAAAAGCCTCTTGAATTCTCTTCAGATTGAGCAGAACTATGGCAAGAAGGATCATCAGCTACAACCAAAACAAAAGGTCCTTTAGAACCTGTGTACAAAAAAGGAAGCAAAGCATCAGAACAAACATTCAGTCCAAAATTCTTCATAGCTACCAAGGTTTTTAATCCAGAAAAAGAAGCTCCTATCCCAGCTTCTAAAGCTAACTTTTCATTAGTAGAAAACTCAAAGTAAACACCTTGTTGTTTCGCTATTTTAGAAAAGACGTTTCCAATTTCAGATGCTGGAGTACCAGGATAAGTGGTAACAAATTGAACACCAGCTTCTAAAGATCCCCTTACAATAGCCTCGTTTCCTAATAGAATTGATTGACCTGATTTTTTTAAAATTTCCTTCATTTAATTATGATTTTACCATAATCATATGTGGAAGTAAATTGACAAAAATAAGAAAAAGTGTAGTATTA
>CAYVCP010000002.1:28904-31978 GCA_964450565.1 uncultured Candidatus Saccharibacteria bacterium
TACCATAATCATATGTGGAAGTAAATTGACAAAAATAAGAAAAAGTGTAGTATTAAAAAATATTAGTTATTTAGTTTGTTCCAAGGAAAGTCGCCAGGAACTTACAACCCTCTGGGAGAAGACTGTGTCTTCTCCCTTTTTATTTTATAACCCCACCTCCTATTAATTTTTCTTTCCTATAAAAGACTACTGATTGACCTTTGGTAATTGATTTTTGAGGTCTATCAAATATTATTTTTCCTTTATAAAAAATACCAGAAACAAAATTTGAATTATATCTTATCTTAACTTTTACTTTCTCTTTTATTTTCGGGTTTAAAAAGAAATTACCTTGTTTGAAAAATAATTCTCTTTTTCCTAAATCAGACTTAGAGATAACAAGCTCATTCTTTTTTACGTCTTTTTTGATAACATACCAAGGCCCTCCCGATAAACCAATTTTTTTTCTTTGTCCGATAGTATAAAAGAAAAGACCCTTATGACTTCCTAAAATCTTTCTTTCATCAGAAACTATTTTTCCTCTTTTACCTTTTAATTTTGTTTTTAAAAAATTATCTATTCCGTTGGAAATAAAGCAAATTTCTTGAGACTCTTTTTCTTTTATGTCTAAAGATATATCCTCTGCTATTTTTTTTACTTCTTTTTTTGTTAAAGAACCTAAGGGAAAAAGAGTTTTTCTCAATATATCTTTCTTCAATCTCCAGAGCAAATATGTTTGATCTTTAATTTTATCTTTGGGTATAGCTAAATAACTCTTTTCATTTTTAGCATAATGCCCTGTAGCTATGAAATCAGCTTTTTGTTTTTTCATTTCCTGAAAAAGAAACTTAAACTTAACTTCGCTGTTGCATAAAACACAAGGATTAGGGGTGTTACCTCTCAAATATTCTTTCAGAAAATAGTCAATGATTGTTTTTTTAAACTCCTTTCTCTTATCCAAAACAATCAAAGGAATTTGAAGTTTCTTTGCTATTCTCTTTACTTCTCTTGTTTTACTGTTATTGTGTAATTTTAAAAAAAGACCAAAGACATCAAACCCTTTATTTTTTAAAATTGAAGCTACTACAGAGCTATCTACCCCACCAGACATTGCCACAATCACGCTACTTTTTTTCATAATCTTTAATAGCTTCTTTGAGAGCATACTCAGCTAAAGAGGTGCAATGAATTTTTTGCTGAGGCAGTTCTCCTAATTCCTTTAATACATCATCGAACTTTACCTTTTTTGCTTCTTTAATGGTTTTACCTTTAGCTATCTCACAAATTATATCAGAAGAAGCTATGGCATGCCCACAACCCAAAGTCTCAAACTTAATATCTTCTATTATGTTATTTTTAACCTTAAGATAAACTTTCATAACATCACCACATTTTAAATTATGAGTGCTTCCTAAACCATCTGCATTTTTAATCTTTCCCATATTCTTGGGATGCAAAAAATGTTCTTTTACTTTTTTAGAATAATAGATCATAGATATCCTGATACTTTTCTTAATTTATAAACTAAAGAAATGAGAACTTTAATAAAATAATCAATCTCTGTCTTTGTGTTTTCTTTTCCTAAACTAATTCTTAATGATCCATGCGCTTTATTTCCTAAAGCCGAAAGAACATGAGAAGACTCCAAAGAACCTGTGGAACAAGCAGAACCCGTAGAACAAAAAATACCCCTTTCATCTAAAGCTATAACCAGAGCTTCTCCCTCTACTCCCTCAAAACTAAAATTCACATTATTACACAATCTTCTTTCTTTATCTCCGTTCAAAAAAGAGTTTGGTATTTCTTTCATAATTCTTTCAATTAAATAATCTCTTAATTCTTTAATCTTTGAATTATCTTTTTCAATTAACTCAATTGCTTTTGCGAAACCAACAATCAAAGCTGTATTCTCTGTCCCTGGCCTTAAATCCATTTCTTGACCTCCACCAAATATGATAGGATCTAATTTAACGCCTTTTTTAACAAAAAGAGCTCCAATTCCTTTGGGGCCATAAATTTTATGAGAAGATAGGGTTAAAAGATCTACTTTTAAATCTCTAACATCACAATTTAAGTAATTGGTAGCTTGAACAGCATCACAGTGAAAAACTATGTCTTTTTTAGATAAAAAATCTCCTATCTCTTTTATGGGTTGTATGGTTCCAATTTCATTGTTTGCATACATAATGGAAACAAAAGAAGTATTCTCTCTAATTTCTTTTTTTAAATCTTCTACTTTTACAATTCCTTCTTTTTTAATAGGAAGAAAACTTACTTCAATACCTTTCTTTTCTAAAAAACGAAAGGTATTTAAAACAGCAGGATGCTCAATTAAAGAAGTAATAACACGATCTCCTTTCTTAACTGTTCCTCTTATGGCAATATTATTACTTTCTGTAGCAGATCCTGTAAAGATAATTTCAGAAGCAGAACAACATAAAAAAGAAGCAATCTTTTCCCTGCTTTCATCGATGGCTCTTCTTGACACTTGTCCCAAAGAATGGATTGAAGAAGCATTGCCATAATTCTCTTTCAAAAAAGGTAACATTGCTTTTAAAACTCTTTTGTCAATCTTTGTTGTAGCTGCATTGTCTAGGTATATTTGCATGCTTTTTTATAACACACATTAATATAATAGAAAAGGATCAGAATTGCCTTAAAGACAAGACTGATCCACTTGGTTGTATTAGAAAGATGAGGTGGCAGAAGTTCCTGCCACAAAAATTTTTTTCTGTTTTTTTCCTTCAAATTCAATGGTCCTTATCGATATGATGCAACCATCGAATATTTTAGCTCCCTCCACTGCTTCTTTTGGTACATCTAAGGTGTAGTCGGGTTCTCCGGGCCCCCCAAAATATTCCTGGTAAGTGACGCGATAAAAACTTTTTCCTTTTTTATCGCTAAGCTCTTTGAGATCTGTTACCAACAGATCTCTCTGAATTTTTTTGGATCTTTCCTTTACCATTTTTTCCTCCCTAATTTAAGGTTTAATCAAGTAGTACCCTAGCCTCTCGAACAATCTTGCCAACATTTTTAATAAAAGTCAAGTCTTGTTCTAGGATATCTTGAACAAGCATAATATTTCTTGAAACAAA
>CAYVCP010000002.1:32078-33198 GCA_964450565.1 uncultured Candidatus Saccharibacteria bacterium
AAGTCAAGTCTTGTTCTAGGATATCTTGAACAAGCATAATATTTCTTGAAACAAAAATGTTTTCAAGATTTTTCTTTAAAGAAGGCAAAACAGTAATAGGATATAGTTTATTATCATCTATAATTCTTTCCAAACCATTGTTCTTAGGATAATTCCACCCTAAAAGGTTTAAACCCACACAATTAGCATACTTTACTGTTCTGTTTGTAAATTTAGTATTAGTGACCAATAAAGGTTTTACTTCTTTTTTAAAATATCCTCCTTGATCTAAATCTAAATAACGAGCATAAGAAACCAAAGCATCTTTAGTGTGAACTCTGTCTTGAGGCATATTTCTATACTTACACTCTCCTAAAGTAATAATGTTATTCTTTTCAGCTAAAAAATCTATCTCATACTTAATACATTTTCCTTTAATAATTTGATTAATCTTTACTTTATAATCTAATTTATCAAAAACTCTTCCCATAAACTTCTCAAAAGGAAAACCAGTAGGTCCCAATTTTCTCATCCCTTGTTTTAAATTAAATTTTAAAGCAGAAGCTGGAACCTCTTCATTTAACTGTCTTCTTACTTCTCTAAAAATATCAGAAGTTTTCATTCCAGAAAATACATTCCTTTCAATATCAGAAGCTATTTTCTTAGCCAACAAAGGAGAAGCTCCAACTCTTTTTGCTGATCTAAAAACTTTATTGTATGAAAAAAGCTCTCTTTCCCCTCTATTATTAATAACTTCAATATTATGTTTCATATTTCTTTATCTTGAGATATTTTCTTTTCCCAAATTAATCATTTTTTACTTTAGTTAAAACACCGTTAATTCTTTTATAAACTCTCTTTTTATTTTTCTGATGTTTGTTCTTAATCTCTTTTTCTAAGTCTATTTTTAAGATTTCAGATAAACCCAAGAGATAGATAGCAACATCTGCCAATTCCTCTCCTAAATCAGGCAACTTCTTCTTATGGGCTAAAAAAGCTTCAGAAAGCTCTCCTTGCAAAAGACAAAACTCTAAATAAATGTCTTTTGTATTAAAACCTCTTTCTTTTTTTAAATTATATATATCTTTTTGAAATTCTTTTAAATTAATCATATTTTTTCAAAATTAACGAAAGAAAATAA
>CAYVCP010000002.1:33298-42175 GCA_964450565.1 uncultured Candidatus Saccharibacteria bacterium
TTTCCATAAGTCAATTTCTTAAAATGAATCATATCCTCTTTAATATCCCAAGGAAGCCCGTTTGAAGAATCTGTTTTTCCTATTACATTATTTTTAGCTATAGCTGCAATAATTGAAATTGTCATACTGCCATTTCTGCTTTGATAGAAGGCAAATGATTATAATCAATTAACTTAATATCTTCCATTTTAAAATCATCAATATTTTTAATATTCTGATTTAGATATAATTTTGGAAGAGAAAGGGGTTCTCTTTTTAGTTGCTCTTTAACTTGTTCTAAATGATTATGATAAATATGAGCATCTCCTAAAATATGAACAAACTCTCCTACTTCTAAATTACAAACCTGGCTTACCATATGAAGCAATAAAGAATAAGAAGCTATATTAAAAGGAACCCCAAGAAACATATCACACGATCTTTGATACATTAACAAAGAAAGCTTTTTGTTTGCTATAAAGAATTGAAAAAACATATGGCAAGGAGGTAAAGCCATCATGTCTATTTCTGCTGGATTCCAGGCAGTAACAATAATTCTTCTAGAACAAGGGTCTTTTTTTATTTGATCAATCGCATTTTGAAGTTGATCAATGGTGTCGTTGTTATAAGAAGATCTCCAAGACCTCCACTGGGTCCCGTAAACCCTACCTAAATCTCCTTCAAATTTAGCTTTGTCTTTCCAATAGTCAGAATTAGCATTACCATCCCAAATATGACAACCCATCTCATTTAACTTTTTATTATCAGAGCTACCAGAGATAAACCAAAGAAGTTCTGCTTTTACAGATTTAAAAAAGAGTTTTTTAGTAGTAACAGCAGGAAAGCCATCTTTCATATTATATCTCATCTGTAATCCAAAAACTGCTTTTGTTTTTATACCAGTCCTATTGTCTTTATCAACGCCATTTTCTAAAACATATTTTAAAGCATCAAGATATTGTTTCATGTGATTTTAAGGGAAATAAAGTACAAAGATTTTTTACTTCCTCTTTTACCTTCATTACCTCATGAGATTTCTCAATAATTAATTGTCTTTGCTTTTTCTTTTTTTCATCATATTCTGTTCTATTCAAAGAAACATCTTTAATAATCCTTGCTATAAAAGAAGCGATTTTCTCCATTTCTTTTGTTCCCATTCCTCTTGTTGTAATAGCAGGAGTTCCTAGTCTAACACCAGAAGGATAGAAAGGAGGATTAGGATCATAGGGAATAGCGTTTCTATTTACAATAATTCCCGCTTCTTCCAATGCTTCTGCCACCGTATTGCCTAAAACCTTAAAATTAGTTAAATCTATTAAGATTAAATGAGTTTCCGTACCATTAGAACACAATAAAATACCATTATTTTTTAATTCTTTAGCTAACACAGAGGCATTTAAAACTACCCTTTGAGCATATTCTCCTATATTCTCTGCCTCCTTTAAAGCAACAGCAATACCTGCAATATTATTTTCATGAGGCCCCCCTTGGAGACCAGGGAAAACAGCTTTATTGATTTTATCTGGCATTTCAGAATCTCTCTTTAGTCCTTTATCTGTTACCATAATTAAAGCGCCCCTAGGACCTCTCAAGGTCTTATGCGTGGTTGTTGTAATAATATGGCAATAAGGGACAGGATCAGGATATTGTTTTCCTAAAACTAAACCTGCTACATGAGAAATATCTGCCATTAAAAGAGCCCCGCATTTCTCTGCAATATTACCAAATCTTTCAAAATCTAATTTTAAAGGGAATGCAGTAATTCCTGCTATAATCAAATCTGGTCTTTCTTTCAAAGCTAATTCTTCCATAGCATCATAATCAATCTTTCCCTCTTTGGTAACATGATAAAATATATTTTCAAAAAATCTTCCAGAAAAATTGACTTCCAAGCCATGAGAAATGTGGCCCCCTTGATCAAGTCTTAAACCCATCATCTTATCTCCTGGTTTTAACAAAGCAAAATAAACAGCCGTATTAGCTGGAGCTCCAGAAAGAGCTTGTACATTACAAAAAGGAACGTTAAATATTTGTTTCGCTCTTTCAATACAAAGCTCTTCAATTTTATCAAAGTTTTCTTGACCCTGGTAATAACGTTTATAGGGATATCCTTCGCAATATTTGTCTTGTAATAAAGAACCTACTGCAGAACGAACAGAAAGAGAGGTATGATTCTCTGAAGGAATCATCATTAAGGTAACTTCTTGTCTTCTTTCCTCTTTTTCTATTAATTCTTTAATTTCTTGATCCATTGTGTGATTATAGCAAATAAATATTTTACAATCAAAAAACTTTTTATAAACCCCCACATTAAACACTCATTACTAATCTATATCTTTTAAAGATAATCTAAGAAAAAACTCTCGCAGATCACATGATCTTTGGAGAGCTTACAAAGGGACCCTATGGCCTCTCTATCTACTTGCTTCCGTTCAAGCTGGTACCACGATAAAGTAGACCATAGGGTTTTAACACCAAAATACTATCTTTAGTTTAATAAAAAAATGCTATATGTCAATAGTTTCATACAATATTTTAATTAAAAAACACTATCTTACCTCGCACCCAGGCTCAACTTCTTTTTCTGTGGTTAAGAGAACAGGTTCTCCATTCAAAGAAGCAGCCAAAAGCATACCATTGCTTTCAAGACCCATAAGATTTTTTGGAGCTAAATTAGTCACTACGATAATTGTTTTCCCAATTAAACTTTCTAGAGAATAATTCTTTTTTATCCCAGCTAAAATTTGTCTTTCTTCTTCTCCGATCTGAACCTTTAGCTGAACAATCTTTTCAGAGCCTTCAACGTCTTTAGCTTCTATAATTTTTGCTGTTTTTAATTCTATTTTTTTAAAATCTTCAAATGAAATCATATTGGTTATTTTAGCAAAGGAATTATTATTTTACAAAAATCTCTGGCATTATGAAACTTTCTAAAACATCTCCTAGTAAAGGCACTATAATATTTTCTTGAGATAAATCCTCAAAACCTTCCTTTATAGGAAAGACAAGAACAGGAATTAGGTATTCATTTATGCCCTCTTCTTGATTTTGATAAAATTTAGCATAAGCAACAAAAGGATCTAAAAGTTCAACTTCAACAATATTTGTTGCTTCTTTAAAACTATTTCTTCCAGCACCACTTCTTAGATAATCATCTATTTTATCTAAGCTAATATCGTAATAAGAGCTTTCATATTTTTGAGTAAATAAATTCCAGAGATCAATGACTTCCATATTTTTGTTATTAATATTTAAAGAGAAACCTACTTTTCTTCCATTAAACTCATAGACTTGATAATTATTTACTAAAAAAGGAAACAAAACGGTTGTTAAAGATTCATAAGAATTTCTTTGTATAATTTCTGGTTCTGAGAAATTTTCTATATCAATACCATAACGATCAATGAAATTCTTAGCAACAGCAATAATTTTTGAATCATTTATATTGTTATCAGAAACTTCTTTTAAAACATTTTTTTCTTTGTTCATAGAAAGAGTCCCCTCGTTCATATCCACATAAACAACAAAACCATTTTTCTCATGGAAACTAATATGATCTATCTCAATATCTTTAAATTGAGAAAAATCAGTTAAATAAGAGTTTGATTGATTTAAGAAAGAAACAGGAAATTCCATCTTAACTCTTTTAAAAACCTTCATTAATCTTTCTTTTACTGTAATGTCTTTATTATAAATAAAGCTATAAGAAGTCTTTCTTGAATCAAATAAAAAATTACTTTCTTCTGATACGCCCTTTCCTAAAAATTCTTCTGGCTGTGGATCAGATGAAAAAGATAATGTGCCAAAAGATTGTCTTTGTAGTTCTTCTTCTTGAAAAGAAAAAAAGTCTTCTTTATGATTCTTTTCTGGAATAAAAAACAATAAAATAATTAAAAATCCTGCTAAAGCAAGGCTGGCTGAAGCCAATTTCTTAAATAATAAAGGTATTTTTTGTTCTTTAGCTTTTTTTAAAATTTCTTCTTTTAATTCTTCCCTAAATCGCTCATCAAATACGATGTTTGGTTTTGCTTTTAAAAGATTTTCAATCAATAAAATAAGTTCTGATTCTTTTTCTCTTAAAGTATGATCTAATTCATATAAATCATTCAAAAGTATTGTAATGTTTTGATCTATTTCTTTCATAGATTTGTTTTCATTAAAAGAAATAAAATGATAAATAAGGGTATTTCTTTTTTTATAATTTCAATTGATCTTTTAAATAACATTTTACAGCTTGCTTCACTTTTTCCCATTATTTCAGCAATATCTTTATAAGACATATTTTCCCAAATTCTTAAAATAATTATTTCTCTTTGCATGGAAGTTAGTGTTTTCATAAACTCAATAATCTTTTCTACTTCTTTTTTTTGTTGAATATCTTTTAAAAAATTGTCATTACTTTTGAAATCCCAAACATCACTAATGTCATATACTGTTTTTCTTTTTCTATAATAATCGATAACAGTGTTTCTTGCTATCCTAAAAAGCCAAGCCTGAAAAGTTCCCTTGTTTGATTTAAATTTATTTATTTTTTCTAGAGCTTTTAAAAAAGTAACAGAAACTAAATCTTCCGTTGTTTCTTTATGACTTGTCTTGTAATAAACAAAATTATATATTTTATTGAAATATAGGTCATAAAGTAAAGAAAAACTTTCTTTATCTCCATTTTTACAAAGTTCTATAATATCAATTTCTTGCATACAAAAATGGTACCACTTATAACTTAAACGACTTACTAATCATAAAGTAACATTAAAAATTAAAATATTTCCTCATCCCAGATTCCCTTCTAGCCCTTCTCTTTAACTCTCTTATATTTTGAGCTTCAATAGGTATCTTGCCCTTACATAAGATATTCCTAAAAATTCCATAAGGTAAAAGAAACCAAAACCAAAGTGGGTTATCATTATTCATATTTTTATAAATATTGTTCCATTATTTCAAGATCCTTTTTTTCATTAACCCCTTTTGCCTCAAACCATTTTGCGAAACAAAAAGCAAAAACAAGTTTATCTTCAGACACTAATTTTCTTATCATTAAATTAGGAAATCCTAATTCCCCCTTTGGTGTAGCATACTTAAAATCTTCTTTTATGTAATAGTCATCATAAAGTTTTTGAAGAGTTTCAAAAAGTGTTGAAGAATCAAGAACAAAAAACCCTATATTATCTTCCCCAAAATCAATATGCATAGCTTCTTCTAAGTGAGTTTCTACGCTATCTGAAACAAATAAATCTTTATCCCTTTTTAAAGGAGCATAGGGATTTTTAATTTTAGTAGTAGGAAAACTCATGTTTGCGTTTAATGCTTTATGAAGAAAAAGTGTTTTTGCAATACTTTCTTTTTGCACCAATGCTTGTTTTCCCCAAATAACAACAACATCTCCTTTAAAGCCTTGGATCTTTTTTAAAGCACAAAACACAGCATCTGCTGTCCCCAAAGCCCTCTCTTGCTCAACATAATCAATAGAATAATCCTTAAGAGCTCTCTTTACTTCGTCTTTGTTTTCAGGACTCACAACCACAATTGGTTTTTCTTTAAACTTACTTATAACATGTTCTATGCAAGTCCTGTCTTTCAAGAAGGCTAAAACTTTGGGCACCAAAAGACCGCTTTTTTTCGCTCTCGTTCCTTTACCTCCAGCAATAATAATTATCTTTAAGGGCTTTTTAGAAAAAGTAATTTTATGAGCCAAACGCATAATGCCTTCTTCATCCCAATCCAACCAATTGTTTACCTTCCCCATCAATCTTAGTCTTTTGTCTGTATCTTCATCTAATAACATACTTCCTTCACCACAAGTAGAAATCATCACAGATTCTTTTCTTTTATTTTTTTGATAGTACTCTTTTCTCACCTTGTCAATTAAAAAAGCAACTCTTTCTTTTTTTACTAAAACCAACACATTACCTCCGAAACCACCACCCATAACCCTTGCACCAAGAACTCCTTTTATCTTTAAAGAAATATCAATAACTTGTTCAATTTCTTCTGTAGAAACATTATATAAATCCCTTAAACTTTTATGTGATTCTGTTAAAAGATGACCCAATTCCTTCATTAAGATATTCTCTGCTATAAAATCTTTTTCCTGTTGTCTTTGATAGGCTTTTTTCAATACCCCCTTTGCTTTTTTCACTCTCTCTATTTCTGAAACATGATGTTCTGCTCTACTTTTTATCTTTAAGGGATAATTTACTCCTCTTTTCTTAAATAAAACAGGATATGTTTCTTTTATTTCTTTAAAAGAATTTTTAAAATAGTTTCCATATTCCTTTAATGTCATTTCTTTTGGTAAATCACTAATATCCATATTTTTCAACAATCTTGGAATAATAAACCTAGAAACAATAGACCTCTCATTATACTCTGCAGTCAATTCCTTTCCCTTATTGGCTGGTGTTGTAAAGAAGGTGACAAAAGAATAACCTTGTGACATATTGATTCTTTCTACAGAGAAAGGATGAAAGACAATGGAAAGAACTTTATCTTTTTCTGCAAAACACATACTAGCATGATCCATCTTCCCTCCTCTTGTTCCACAAAACCACTCTGCTTTTGAACATGATTCTGCTACCTCGTTTAAATCAATTTGTAATTTATTAATCTTTCTTAAAGCTAAAGCAGAGCAAACAACAAGGGCCGAAGAGGAAGAGGCCCCTCCTGCAATTGGAATTGAAGAATCAACCAAAAAATCCATCCCTTTAAACTTTTTTTCTGGGTATAAATTTTTTAGATAACAAAAAGAAGCTTTAATGTAATTAGACCAACAAGGGTTTGGGGTACCATTTTGACATAAAAAATTAGTCCACCTTTTATTCTTTTCTAAAGAACCATTAATTTTAAAATCTATCATGGAAAATTCTTTCTTTTCAAAGTTAGCTAAAGTGGCACACCTTATCACATCATCTTCTCTCTTCCTAAAAGCCATTATCATATAATGTTCTTTTGAACCAAAAGGTAAAACACAAGATTGTAGATATTCTACATAATCAATATGTTCTCCAATAATATTAATTCTAGCTGGAGAGACAACAAAAAAAACTTCTCCTTTTCCATAAAGATCTTCAAATCTTTTTAATAAATTAAAACATCTTTTTGCTTTCTCTTTATTCATATTTTGGTTTTGATTTAAGTAAGATATCAAAGAAAGCTTTAATGTTAGCAAAAAATTCTCTAACTTGATTATAGTTTGAGTTAGGATATTCTTTTTTAGAAGAAGAAAAACCGTATGACTCTATGCCTAATTTCCTTGCTAAGAATAATGCTCTACTTAAGTGAAAATCCTGAGTTACAATGATTATTTCGTGCTTTTTAAAAACATTTTTTGCCCTGTATAAGCTGTCAAAAGTATCAAGACCAAAACTATCTGTTATAATATTCTCAACCCCTTCTTCTCTTAAGTATTGTTCTACAACAGAAACCTCATCATAGTCATTCTTTGAATGATCTCCACTGATAAGAATACTATTTACTTTCTTTTGATTATAAAGGAATAAGGCAGTTTCTGCTCTATCTTTTAAAATATCTCCAAAAGCGCTAGAGCCCAGAACTAAAGCTGTTTCTTTTTTGGGTAAATCTTTTAAATCTTTAATAATAAAATTAGAGGAAAACAAATAAATCCAAAGGTTAACAGAAAATATAAAAATGACTAAAATGGCAATTGTTAAAATAATTAATTTAATTTTCATTAAAATGTAATTTTAGTTTTTCTCGTAATATCATATTGATCAACAAACCCTCCCCTAGCTTCAATCACATAAAGACACTTTCCCAAAGAAAGGTAATCAGGACATGAATCAGAATAGCAAGGTTCTGCGTTTTTAACAATGTTTAAAATATGCTTATTCTCATCTAAAAAAATAATATCTAAATAAATAAAAGTATTTTTCATCCAAAAACCTCTTTCTTTACTTTCTTTATAGATAAAGAGCATTCCCTCTTTTTCTCCTAAGCTCTTTTCTCCCATTAAACCCTTTCTAATGTCTTTTTCTGTTTCTGCTAATCTTGCTTTTATCTCTACCATTTTTTCTTCGTTGTTATAAAAGCCAACAGTCTTTTCTTCACCCAGAAACAAAGAAAACACCAAAAGAAGAACAATTATAACAACAAAAACAAATAACCATTTCATTCCTTATTTTAACAAAAAAACGCCAAAATGGCGATAAAATTATGGCGCAACCATTATTTGTTGCGCCTGCTATGTTTAGAAAACTTTGATAAAAAATTCATCTTCCTCGGGGAAACTATTTTCAATATTGAAAATAGTTTCTTCTGATTCAACCTCAACAGAAACGCTAAACATATCCTCCTGTATTTTTGATAAATTGCTCACACAGATGACACCAGATATTTCTTTTACCTTGACCAGAAAATTCTCTGCATCACCCCTATTGTACTCTTTACCTCGGGTAAAGAAATAAATCTTTTTTTTAACATTTTGCTCTCCTTTCTTTATAGAAAACAAAAAAACTCAGACAATACATTAAAATTAATATAATAAACTTAAAGTTAATTTGCAAGATCAAAATTCTATTTTCCAACCATTCCTTGCAACAAACTTTTTGTTAGTCAACCTTACTTTTTTTATCTTTCCTATAATGAAAGAATGACAAAAATTATCCTTACTGTCTTTAGTATAAGCATTTAAGATATGCCCGGGACTTAACATGTCCTCTCCATAAACAAGGTGCTCTCCTTTTGGAGGTATGTCTGTAGTTAAACTATAAGGTTCTATTTCCCTCCAACCACCAACAGATCTATCCGTCCTTGGATAATAAATCTCAACAGTTTCTTTTCTTTTAGCTGCTTTTTCTATAATAAAAAGAATTTTTCTAAAGTCCATTTGTTCCATATACGTATTTTAACTTTTTTTATTTATTAAAATCAATAAAAGAG
>CAYVCP010000002.1:42275-44619 GCA_964450565.1 uncultured Candidatus Saccharibacteria bacterium
TCTCATTTCTTACGCCTCCTTTCGGCAAAGAGTACTTGTATAACAAAAGACAGCAGTAAGAACAAAATTATACATCCAATTTTTCCCAAATTCTCTCTCCTTTATTGCGTTCTTTTAAAAAGGACATAAAAACCAACCACAATTAAAGTAATCGGCCAAAATATATCCCATCTAAACCATGGGAAAGAAAAGAACTTATTCAATAGAAAAATTAATCCCCCTATAACAAGAATGCTACCCACAAACACTCTTGAGCTATGGGCCCAACTATTCTTTGCTTTCTTGCTCACTTTTTCTGCTTTCTCGGCAAGGTCTCCTACCTTTTCTTCAAAGGTTTCGTGCTGTCCTTCTTTCGGAAGAACAAAAACCAAGACTAAATAAAGTAGTATGCCAAAACCTTGCAATAAACCTAAGAATACAAAAAGCACTCTAAGAATAATAGGGTCAATATCAAAATATTTAGCTAAACCAACACAAACACCGGAAATAACATGATCTTTTTCTATTCTATATAATTTTTTAGGCATATATTTTTTATTAAATAATAATTTAATTTGAAATTAAGGTTCCTTTGAAATCTTTTTCTTCAAGAATATTTTTGAAGTTATCTAAGTCCCCTCCAAAACTTACAATTACCTTAATATCCTTTTCTTTGGCTAATTTGGCTGCTGTAATATCAACAGGAGAGCTTAGTCCGGGAATCCATTCTTTTGGAACTAGCTTGAAGTACTCATCCCAATTTAATTGCTTAATCGGTTTTGCGTTTTTGTCTTTTTCTGGATCAGACGTATAAACATAATCTGGTTTTCCTAAAATAATAGCTGTTTTAATATTAAAGTCAACAGCTGTTTGTACCGTATCAAAATCAGTTGAATGTCCTGGCTCCCAACCACAACCAATGACTAAAGAATAACTACCAAACTCTTTTACCTTCATCCTCTTATCTAAAATAATGGGATTCGTGTAATCACTGAAAATAGCTTTTAAAAATTCTGCATTTAATCTAGTACTTTGAATTCCCATCAAATCAAGATTCAAATTTGAAACTTCTGTTATTTGAGAAGCTACCTTATTATAATCTCTACAAACAGATCCCCCTCCAATGATAATAATAAACTTACTTCCTTTATCCATTTCTTCAATTAAGAAAGAACGAAACTTTTTCATAAAAGACATATCAATTCCATTTGGCACAGCGATTGAACCACCCAGTGCTATTATAAAGTTTTTCATATTGTCAATTTTAACATAAAAATATTTTAAACCAAAACTCCCCCTTGCGGGGGAGCTGAATCATCTTATTATAATTCGTTTCTCATGGGCTTTGCTTCTGAAACAGTAAGGTTTCTGCCTTCAAGCTCTTTCTCATTTAATGAGTCAATAGCTTTTTGAGCTTCTTCTTCTGTTGCCATTTCCACAAAACCAAATCCTTTTGACCTGCCAGAAATCTTGTCCTTAATAATGACAGCAGATTCCACTGTGCCGGCCTGAGAGAAAAACTCTTGCAAGCTTCCCTCTGAAGAATCATAAGAAAGATTTCCTACGAAAAGTTTCTTGTTCATTTTGTTTCGTTATATGTTACGACCTACTTTCTGACTCTCTTACCAAAAAGAAACTTCTCGGAAGATTTTGAAAGCATGATGTCTACAAATAACATCTTTTATAGTGTATCTCTTTTTACTCAAATTGTCAATAATTACTTAGAAATAATCCTATTTAACCAACCGAATAGACTGAATCCTCTTTTACTATTTCTCATTTGTTCTTCTAATTCTTGACGCACTTGCTCCATAACAACAACTTGTTCTTGTAGAATATTCTGATCTGTGAGGGTATATAATTGACTCTTAAAAGATTTTAATTTCTCTGTGTTCGCTATATGGTTCTGTAGTTTTTCTTCAAGGTTGTTTAGTTCTTTATACTTAGGACCTATTAAAAACTTCATAAAACCTCCTCTTTTCTGTGCTTCTTCCAATAACCCCTCTGCTTGTTCTTGTTCTTGATTCTGGTTTTGAGCAATAACTCTAATTTGAGAACCAATACCTCCGTTTCTTTCTGAAATGGTTAACATTTCCTGAACCGCATTAGCCACCGCACTTCTTCTTTCTAATGCTCTCTGATTCTGTGTTCCATGACCTAAGCTAGAAGAAGCATTATCCTCACCTTTCATTTGAAGACCTGGAGCTTCTTGATTCTGTTCTTTTACTTGGTTTTGGATTTGAGTATCTTCTCCTTGATTTTGTTCTTGAACTTGATTTTGTTCTCCGACAGCATTGCCTTGATCTTGTTGTTTCAATTCTGGGTCATTAATACCATTTCCTGTTTCATGAATACCTTTCTGATT
>CAYVCP010000003.1:0-30423 GCA_964450565.1 uncultured Candidatus Saccharibacteria bacterium
TATGGGAGCCAAAATAGCAGCCAAAAGACCTAAGATTAACAGTGCCGGATTATTATTCTTAGAGTTACCTCTATTGGAAAATCCTCCATAGAGACCAAATCTTAAGAAGAAATGACTTACCATAGCGATAACGCCACACAAAACAACAACCATGGTTTGAATGAGCATATCCTTGTTTTTTATATGGCTTAACTCGTGAGCTATTACTCCTTCAAGCTCTGATTTTTCCAATTTCTGTAAAAGACCATGTGTTACAGCAATCACAGCATGTTTTTCGTTTCTTCCTGTAGCAAAGGCATTAGGTTGTGTTTCTGGCAAAATAAATATTTTAGGTAATGGTAAACCAGAAGCAATACAAAGATTTTCAACTAATCTATAAAGCTCTGGATTGTCTTTCTTTGCTATTTCTTTTGCTCTTGTTAAACCCAAAACCACCTTGTCTGAATACCAATAACTAAAAAAAGAAGTGCCTATACTAAAAATAATAGCGAAATAAAGGATATAAGAATTTCCTATAATTTCACTAAAAAGAAAACCTATTGCTATGATTAAAACCAAAAAAACACTTATCAAAAAAAAGGTTTTTCTAATATTAGAATCTTTCTGGGTATAAAGAGTAGCCATAACCTTAGAACTTAACTTGAGGCACAGATCTTTCCCCTTGTTCTATTTCAAAAAGTTCCATCTTTTTAAAATTGAATATTTTAGCCATAATGCTTGAGGGAAATGTTTCTATCTTAATCACTAAATCTCTAACATTGCTATTATAAAATCTTCTAGATGCCTGCACCTTATCTTCCGTGTCTGTTAACTCTTTTTGCAATTCAATAAAGTTTGCTGATGCCTTAAGTTGTGGATAATTTTCAGAAACAGCAAAAAGACTTTTTAGAGTACCACTTAAAGCATTTTCTGCTTTTGCTTTATCATTTACAGAAGAAACTGACATAGCTTTTGTTCTAGCTAAGGTAACATTCTCGAAAAGCTCTTTTTCGTGATTAGCATATCCTTTTACAGTATTAACTAAATTAGGTATTAAATTATACCTTCTCTTTAACTGCACATCAATATCAGACCATGCCTCTTTTGCTCTATTCTTTTTTCTGATCAAAGAATTATAAATAACGATAGACCACAAAACGATAATAGCTATAATGGCTATTAAAATATAGATAAATATCATAATTTTTTTAATTAAAGACCTTGTTTAGTACCCCTAATTTGTTGTATCAATTTTTCTCTTAGCTCTTCTGCTTTTTTAGGATCTAAAGCAGGCAACCTTCCTTCAGTTGAAATCCCTCTTTTACTAACGGAAGACCCATATCCAGCAGTTTGAATATGAACGTCTGAAAGACCTAAAATTCTGCTTAAAAGGCCTCTGTAGATATCAACATTCTGAATTCTTTCATACGGAATAGAGATATACTTTTTATAGATCACGCCTTTTTCTATCTTCAAAGCAATATCGCTTAATTCATATTTAAAAAAACGATAAGTTAAACGAGACCAGATATAACAAAAAGAAACAAAAATAATGATCAGTAATAGTAATATGCCGATAAAAAGATACATACCAATAGAATGTAATAAGTTGTTTTCTATCATCATTGAAATAACTAGACCAGAAAGAGCGATAAGAAAAAACAAAAGACGCGACGCATAACTAACGAAGAAGAAAGTAACTGCTTTTTTGTTTAATTGTTCCATATATTTATTTTGGTAAATCTAAGATAGCCTTTGAAATGATAGGATGTTGCGTTGCCATTTTATAATCTAATAATTTTAAAACAGCTAAAAAATCTAATAATTCTTTTTTAAAATCTTCTGGACCATGGAAAACCTCAATAGCTTCTTCAATTATATTATTAAAATAATTATAAAGAATTTGATCTTTTTCTTGTTTTCTTAAATAACCTATAATTTCTCTAAACTCACCTCTGTTTAGAAATATTCCCTTACACATATTGCAAACATCTACCTTAACATCAGAATCTCCATAGGAAACCTCATACAAAGGAACAGAACAACGAGGACACACTCTAATAGAGTTAGCGACATGAAACTTGCTCTGATTCTCCCACAGATCAATATCAAGCCATTGTAAGTCATTGTCCTTATCATCTTTTGCTTTTCTTAACTCATCTCTTTCAAACCAAATACCCAAACAAAAAGGACAATAATCTACCTCTATGTTATGGAACATAGTCTTTTGCAAATCTTTATCTTTACAATTGGGACATTTCATTAGTTTTATTATAACTAAAAACCCTCTCTCAAGCAAGAGAAGGTCTTTAGATTCTTACATCCCCATTCCACCCATTGGCATTTGAGGCATACCTGGCATTCCTTTATCTTCTTTGGGAATATCTGTTATACAAGCTTCTGTAGTTAAAAGAATAGCAGCTCCTGAAACAGCATTTTCTAAAGCTGATCTAACAACTTTTGTAGGGTCAACGATACCTGCTTTGAATAAATCTTCATATTCTCTGCGCTGAGCATTAAAGCCCATAGATCCTTCATGTTCTTTAACATACTCAACAACCACAGAACCTTCAACTCCAGCATTGTGAGCTATCATTCTCAAAGGCTCTTCCATAGCTCTTTTCAAAATTTCAGCACCAACTTTTTCATCATCTTCATCAAATTTAATATCTTTTATCTTTTGAGAAGCTCTTAGAAGAGCAACTCCGCCACCAGCAACTATTCCTTCTTCAACAGCAGCTTTTGTAGCGGATAAAGCATCTTCTGCTTTATCTTGTCTTTGTTTTTGCTCTACTTCTGTTGGAGCTCCTACCTTAATAACAGCAACACCACCTGAAAGCTTGCCTAGTCTTTCTCTTAATTTTTCTTTATCAAATTCAGAATCAGTGTTTTCAATTAAAGTTCTAATTTGTGTAATTCTTTCCTCAATCTTTTCTTTCTCTCCCTCACCATCAATTATTACTGTATTTTCTTTAGAAGATACAATCTTTCTTGCTTTACCCAACATGTTTAATTCTGCTTTTTCTAGATTCATTCCTTTTTCTTCAGAAATTACAACACCACCCGTAACAACAGCAATATCTTCTAACATTTCTTTCCTTCTGTCTCCAAAACCAGGGGCTTTTATAGCTAAAGCGCTAAATGCTCCCCTTAATCTATTGACAACTAAGGTAGCTAAAGCATCGCCTTCTACTTCATCAGCTATAATAACTAATTCTTTTCTTCCTGCTTTATTTAAAGCTTCTAAAATAGGTAATATATCCTGAATAGAAGTAATCTTTTTGTCTGTAATTAAGATATAAGGATCATCAAAAACAGCTTCCATTTTTTCTGTGTCTGTGACCATATAAGGTGAGATATATCCTCTATCAAATTGAAGTCCTTTAACAACTTCTTTAGAAAGACCAAATGTTTTTGACTCTTCTATTGTTACTACTCCGTCTTTCCCAGCTTCTTCAATAACCTCAGCAATTAAATTACCCAATTCTGCGTCTTCTGCTGAGATAGTAGCTGCTTGAGCTATCTCTTCTTTCCCAGAAACTTTACGTGATAAATTCTTCAATTCTTCAACAGCAATCTTGGCAGCTTTTTCAATTCCTCTTTTTAGAGCTAAAGGATTAGCTCCAGCTGTAACATTTTTTAATCCTCTCTGGACAATGCTTTGAGCTAAAACAACAGCTGTGGTTGTTCCATCTCCTGCTGCATCGTTTGCTTTTTGAGCAATTTCTTTAATAATCTCAGCTCCCATATTTTCCACCTTATCTTCAAGCTCAACTTCTTTAGCAATAGAAACACCATCATTAGTAATAACAGGTGAGCCAAATCCTTTTTCCAAAACAACGTTTCTGCCCTTTGGGCCTAAAGTAACTTTTACAGTGTCAGCTAATTTATCAACCCCTGCTTTTAACCTTGTTCTAGCTTCTTCTGAATAAATAATTTCTTTTGACATATTATTCTAATATAGCTAAAACATCTTCTTGTTTAGCTATTAAATACTCTTTTCCATCAACCTTTATTTCGTTAGGAGAATACTTGGTGAATAAAACAAGATCCCCAACCTTTACTTCCATGGGCTTTCTTTCTCCTTTCTGAGAGAACTTTCCAGGACCAACAGCAATGACCTTGCCTTGTTCTGGTCTTTCTTTTTCTGCTGTTTGAGGCAAGAAAATACCAGACTTTGTTTTCTCTTCTTGAGAAACAGGCTCTATAACAACATTATCTTGTAATGGTTTTATGTCCATATTTTTTTATTAGCAGTTAAGACCTTTGTTTGCTAATTCAATAACCTTATTCTAATCAAACTTTAACTTTTGTCAATAAGTTGAGCCAATACCACAGGAAAGGCACTGGCTCAAAGTTTCATCACTCACAACACAATCCACGAAAATCATTCAGAGAACAGTCAATTGTTCCCTTTTCAGAAGAATCCTCTGTCCGCAAACAAGATCGGAACTCCTGAAACAAAGCCTCTTCAGAAAGAACAACAGCAGAATGCCAGACGTTATTGGGAATGGCAACAACCCCCCCTGCTTCCAATAAAAGCTCTTGATTATCTCCAGAAGTATTTTCTAAATAAAGAGATATTGTTCCGTGGAGCATTACAAATAACTCGTGAGGATACTTTGCTGGATCTTCCGACGTGTGGAAGTGTCTCCCAAAACTAGCTCTTTTAGGTCCACTGAGTAAGATAAGTTGTATAGCAGGAATACGTTCCAATTTTATTTCGTATAGGCCAGTATGTCTCTGCTTTAACCTAAAATGAAAAAACAACCCTGCGTATTCAAATCCCTTTAAGTCATTATCTTCCGCAAAAACTTCCGCATCCATTGTAAACCTCCTTCATAGTTCCCAGTATTAACCAATCATATCCTTTACCTTCATCCTCACTATCTTATCACTCCTCTCTTGTTCGTCAAGTTTTGAAGCAATAAATTTTATATCCTGCTTCATCTTTGGAATTAAAACATACTCTAAGGCGTTGACTCTTCTCCTTGTTTTTTCTATTTCAAAAGAAAGCAATCTAGCAGAATGTTCAATTCCTGCTAAATCAATCATGACTGCAAAAGCTTTTTCAAATTTATTTAAAGAATCTTCCATTCCTAAGGGAGAAGAAAAATTAGAAAAACATTTTAAACTACCCTTAATATTATATTTAAACTTAGGAATCCAAACACTCATTATGTTTTCTTTTTCTGATGTAATTTCAATAACAGAACAAGGTTTAGAAAACATCTGCTCTAATTCTTTTTCCATCAAAGAAGAGGTTGATATAGCAAAATTCTTAGAGGCAAGAGTAAATTTATTTTCTAAATCTTCTCTTTTTTGTTTTGCTTCTCTAATTATCTCCATAAACCTCTTCATCAATCCATCTCTTTTTTCTTTTAAAAGCTTAAACCCTCTTTCTGCTGTTTTCAATCTTTTCTTAAGCTTCAAGTATTCCATTCTTGTGGCCTTAATTTTTTCCATATTTTTCAATATGCTCTTCTTTAACCCTTTTCATTTCCTCTTTAGGTAGAATACATATTAATTCCCAGCCTAAATCAAGGGTCTCTTCAATACTTCTATTGTCAGTTAATGATTGATTTACAAACTTACCTTCAAATTCATCAACAAATTTCAAATATTTTCTATCTGTGTCAGTCAAAGCAGATTCTCCTAAAATCAGGGCTAGTTCTCTTACTTCTCTTCCTCTGGCATAAAAAGCAAAAAGTTGGTTTAGAACTCCAGCATGATCTTCCCTTGTCTTTCCTTCTCCAATTCCTTTATCTTTTAACCTTGAAAGAGAGGGTAAAACATCAATAGGAGGATAAAGCCCTTTATTATGCAACTCTCTTGAAAGAATAATTTGTCCTTCTGTAATGTATCCTGAAAGATCTGGAATTGGATGAGTAATATCGTCTTCGGGCATTGTTAAAATAGGAATTTGAGTAATTGATCCCTTTTTACCTTTTATTCTCCCTGCTCTTTCATATAAGGTGGCAAGATCAGTATAAAGATAACCAGGGTAACCTCTTCGTCCAGGAACCTCTTTTCTAGAAGCCGAAACTTCCCTTAAAGCTTCACAGTAATTTGTCATATCAGTCATAATAACAAGCACATTGATATCTTTTTCAAAAGCTAAATATTCAGCGCAAGTTAAAGCGATTCTTGGCAAGGTAATTCTTTCAATTACGGGGTCATCTGCTAAATTCATAAAAAGAACAGAATTCTTTAAAGCTCCAGTCTTTTTGAATTCCTGAATAAAAAATTCTGATTCTTCAAAAGTAATACCCATAGCAGCAAAAACAACAGAAAATTGTTCTTCATCTCCCAATACTTTTGCCTGTCTAGCAATTTGTGAAGCCACCATAGAATGTGGCAATCCAGCCCCAGAAAAAATAGGAAGCTTTTGCCCCCTTACTAGAGTATTCAATCCATCAATTGATGAAATACCTGTTTGAATAAAGTCATTAGGATATTCTCTTGCTTTTGGATTAATAGGAGCTCCATTAATGTCTAAATATTTTTCTGGAACTATTTCTGGACCATTATCTTTTGGTTTCCCAGCTCCATCAAAAATTCTTCCCAGCATATCTTCTGAAACACCAAGTTTCATTGTCTTTCCTAAAAACTTAGCCTTTGAAGATTGCAAATTAATACCTCTAATGTCTTCAAAAACCTGAACAATAGCTTTGTCTTTTTGAGCTTCAAGCACTTTTCCTCTTTTAATAGAACCATCTTGTAATTCTATTTCTACAAGTTCTTCATATTTAATACCCTCTGTTTTTTCTACGACCAAAAGAGGACCTTGAGCTTCTTTTATTGTTTTATATATTTTTAACATACTTGTTCTATCTCTTTATTTAACACGCTAAATGCTTCTGTGTCTTCTTCTTTTATCATCTTCATTTTAGACAACTTATCTTTTAAAGAATTAGGAAGAATCTCTGAGATTTGTTTTCCATTCTTAATTGAAACATTTCCTTTGTCAAAAACATTCATCATAGCTTTAATCATTTGATACTGTTTGTTTAAAGAAGTATAAGTGTCTATTTCTAAAAAAGCATTTTGATGTAAAAAGTCTTCTCTAATAATACGAGCCACCTCTAAAAGAAACTGGTCTGCTAAAGAAAGAGATTCAACGCCCACTAATCTTACGATCTCTTCTAATTCTGCTTCTTTCTGTAATATGCTCATTGCTTTTTTCTTTAAATCATTAAATCCCTCTCCTGCTTTTTCATTAAAAAAATCTTTTAAATTCTCATCATATAAAGAATAAGAACTCAACCAGTTAATAGCTGGAAAATGTCTTTTATAAGCTAAAGCAGAATCCAAAGCCCAAAAAACTTTAGTAACTCTTAGGGTATTCTGGGTAACAGGTTCTGATAAATCACCCCCCGGAGGTGAAACAGCGCCAACTATTGTAAGAAAACCCTGTCTTTCATCAGCGCCTTGACATATAACGCTTCCTGCTCTTTCGTAAAAAGCTGCTGTTCTTGATCCTAGATAAGCAGGATATCCCTCGTCACCTGGCATTTCTTCTAATCTACCAGAAATCTCTCTCAGAGCTTCAGCCCACCTTGAGGTAGAATCAGCTAAGATGGCTACAGAATAGCCCATATCACGAAAATACTCTCCGATAGTAATGCCAGTATAAACAGAGGCCTCTCTGGCAGCTACGGGCATATTAGAAGTATTTGCTATTAAAACTGTTCTTTCCATTAAAGGTTTCCCTGTTTTTGGATCTTTTAATTCGGGAAATTCGTTTAATAAATCAGTCATTTCATTCCCTCTTTCGCCACAACCAACAAAAATCACAATATCAGCGTCTGACCATTTAGCATATTGGTGTTGAATTACTGTTTTACCAGAACCAAATGGTCCTGGTACACAACCCGCCCCTCCCTTTGCTAAAGGAAAAAAGGTATCAATAACACGCTGTCCAGTAATCAGTGCTTTATCAGGAACTAATTTTTGCTTAATAGGACGCGCCTCTCTGATGGGCCATCTATGAGACATGGTAACTTTTTCTTTATCTATTTGAGCAATAGTTTCTGTAATATCATAATCTCCCTCCTTGACAATAGTTTCTAAAACTCCTTGTTTAATAAGAGAAGGAACCATAATTTTGTGAATTACAAGCCCTGTTTCTTCAACAGTTCCTAAAATATCACCAGCAACAACCTTGTCTCCTTGTTTCTTGAGTGGTTTAAAATGCCACTTCTTTTCTCTATCCAAGGCATCACTCTCAATACCTCTTGATATAAAATTCCCTGATTTTTCCATCAATAGCTCTAATGGTCTTTGAATGCCATCATAAATTGATGAAATCAAGCCTGGTCCCAATTCAACGCTTAAAGATTCTCCTGTCAAATAAATTGATTCTCCAGGACCTATGCCAGATGTTTCTTCATAAACTTGAATAAATACTTCGTCTTGTTCTATTCTGATAACTTCTCCAATAATTTTCTCTTCTCCTACTCTAACAACTTCATACATTTTTGCTTCCTCCAAGCCAGTGCCAACGACCAAAGGACCCGAAACTTTTGTTATTTTTCCTTTTATTTGTTCCATATTTTTTAAATATTTATCATATCGCTTCCCAAAGCTCTCTCTAAAATTAACTTTAAATCGCTTTTTTTAGAAGAGGGCTTTAGGCCGGGTACTGTTAAAACTGCTGGCATTGTCCTTTTGAACAAAAAATCAACCTTTTGTTTGTCAATGTCTTCTGTAATAAACAATACAGCAAAATCATCTAAATTAATTTTATCCAAATCATCAACAGAAAAAGCCTCTAACCCGAGAGCTTTAAACCCTAACACTGACTTTTTTTCACCAATAATGCCTATTTTCATATAGGAAGTAAATTATTTTCTATCTCTGAAATTGAAATATTATGCTCTTTGCCAAATAGAATTAATTTAATATTGTTATGAGCATTAATTTTTCTCTGAAAAAAACTGAGTATTTTTTCCATCCCAAAACCTATTTCTCTTTCTTTTGTAAAAATATTATCCGAAAGAAAAGACTGCAAAGCTTTATCTATTTCGACTTCTCCTTTTTTATGTTCTAAAAGATGAGAAAGTTCAAAAATCTCTAAAAATTTACTTAAATTCTGTTCTATCTCGCCCTCTTGATGACCAACTAATTTTTCTAATTCTTTTTTCTTCAATGATCCTCCTTCAATAAACCCATTGCCCTTTATTAAACTTTTTATATTTGCAACATCAATTTCTGTTTTAACAAATTTAACTAAAGATTTATTTAGCTTCTGAGCCAACAAAAGTTTTTGCTTGAAGAATGCTTTATCAACACCCCTTTCAATTTCTGCAGAAGAATCATTCTTTAATATAATGTCTTCAATCATTGATGTTATATAAGGATTAAGTTCTATATTCTCTCCCCTTACCTTTCTTTGGATTCTTTCTTTTGTTTCTATAGCAGGAAAGCTTAAATTACTTTCTTTTAAAACTGCTTTAAGATTCAAAGCGTCAAACCTTAAAAAAAGATAGAAGAAAAGCTCTTCTTTCTCTTGTAATATTTTTTTTAACATATCCCTCAATCTCACTAAATCTTTTTCTATAATTACTTCTATATTCTTATCTTCTTGTATAATTTCTGATAAGTCTGTATCAAACAAAACAGAAAAAGCAGCCTCTTTATCAGGAGCTTTGAGCATCCTCTCTTGATCTAACTCATCAAGAATCTTTTTTTCTTTTACGCTTATTACAGCTGAAGAAAATTCAAGCATAGAAAAGAATATTTATTATTTCAGGATCTGTTTTTTCCTTTTGGCTCAAAAGCATTCTTGATATGGTTAAATCAATATCCATGTCTTTTGATTTAAACACAAGACCTTTTTCTTTCAAGGTATCTGTTACTTTCATCCCAAATTTCTCTAAAAACTTAGCTGTTTTATTATCAGCAAATATATCACCTTTTAAACCTTTAAGAGGGGTTAAAAGTTTGGTTGCTAATTTTTTATATTCTTCATCCGAAAAATCATCAACTCTTTTTTTGGCTTTTTCATAAACATTTTCAACTATTTTCTTTTTTTCTTCTTGCAATCGAAATCCGACCAAAGAACTTTTTTTCTGTTCCAATTCTTCAATTTCTTTGTCTATCTTTTCTTTAAAAAGAATTGTCTCTTTTTCTATCTTCTCTTGTTTCTTTTTGGTAAACTCTTTTTCTAAGCTACTCTCTTCCTTTTCTTGTTCTATAACTATACGTTCAATCTCTTTCTTTGACTCTTTTTCAATGTTTTGTAAGATCTTATCCAACATTTATTCCTTGAATTAAAAGGATAGTGGCTAAAAGACCCAACACAGCATAAGTTTCTACCATAGCTGACATAATAACACCCTTACCAGATTCCTGAACTTGCTTAGTTACAATATTCATTCCAGAAATAGAAACTTTGCCCTGAAATATACCCGACAAAAGACCACCGATAGCTACTGGCAAGCAAGCCATACAGATAGCAAGACCTGCTCCCCAAGAAACCTCAACAGGGTCTCCTGACAAAAGACCTAGCTTTATGATGACCCAAAAGGCTCCAATAAACCCATAAATACCCTGGGTTGATGGAAGGGCTTGTAAAAGTAAGACCTTTCCAAACTTTTCTGGTTCTTCAGAAACTACCCCCGAAGCTGCTTGTCCTGATTTACCAACACCGACAATAGAGCCGATACCAGCTAAACTGACGCTCAAGACAGCGCCTAACACTGCTAATACTAAACCTATCATATATTTATTTTATATATTTTAATTCCGACTTTAATGGTTTAAATCTCCTTCCCCCTCCCTCAAGGAATTTAGGGAAGAATTCTACAAATTGTAGTCTGCCTGAATGAATAAATCCGCTTAAGGCATTTATTCCTAAATTAAACATGTGCCCTCCTATTAATATCAATCCACCAACAACCCATCCCACATATGGAATCAGTCCAGAAAAAAGGCCTGCTATCTGATTTACAATCAAAGCAATAACAGCAGTGGCTAGTCCTAGAGCCATCAATCTTGAATATGATAAAATATCTGACATTACTCCTATCAAACCCTGCAAAATCTTAACACTTCCCACTAACAGTTTCAAGTATACCTTAACTCCTTTTGATTCCGAAATCATCAGAAAAATACCAGAAATTAATAGTCCAACAAATCCAATATTTTTTAATAAAGAAAATTTAATAGATAGCATAGCTATAATACCGAAAATAAATACGAAAAGCCAAGCAATTCCATTATAAAGCATTTCTTTGTTTTTATTCTTCTTGCCCGAAATGATTTTAACTATTTCAGCTAACATTAATTGCAAATATCCTAAAGCGAAAGCTAAACCCATAAAAAGTAATGTGTCCTCTATTGGATCTATAAGTTTTAACCTAGAAAATGCTTTAATGCTTACCCCAAAATAACTACCAAAAATAATGCCAACTAAAAAAGTAGAAATACCTCCGTAAAACATTAATTTAATTAATTTGTTTCCCTTAAAAAGGAACATTCCTACTAAACAAAGTACGGCCAAAACTAATCCATATCCTGCATCTGTAATACAAATGCCAAAGAATAAAAAGAAAAAGAAAGAAAGATAAGGAGTAGGATCTATTTCTCCATTTTTAGGCAAGCCAAAAATTTCAGTAACATATTCAAAGGGTCTAATAGTTGAATTATTTTCTAACATCACAGGTGGTTCCTCATTGGTAACACATTCTATTACGCAAGTGTCTTTTGGTAATTCTTTAATTAAACTCTTTTTATCTTTTTCAAAAGCCCAAAAAATAACATATCCTAACAAGCCATTTTCCCTGCTCTTTAGTTGAGCCTCTGTTTTTACTCTTTCTTGTTCTAAAACATCTCTATATACCTTATAATCTTCAATCTGCTGAGCTTTTGATTGAATATCAATAATTAATTCTTTCTCTTTTTTTTGTATTTCTTTTAATTCTCTATCAAACAATGCTTTTTGAGCTTTTACTGGTAAAGAAAAATTATAATCTACTTTTTCTCCAAAAATCTTTTCTTTAATATTCTTATCAGAAGCAATTACTAAAAAACGTTTTAAAGAAAGTTTTCTTTGAAAAAAACCTTCCTCTTTAGATAAAGAAAGAAATTCTTCTTCTTTAGAAGTAGGGATATCTAAAACAAAAGAAATAGTTTTCTCTGTTTCTTTTGGAATAAAATCAAGATTACCGAAAAGACTTAATTCTTCTTTTTTCTCTTCTATCTCTTTTCTTTTTTTCCTTAAAACTTCTTGTTCTCTTTCAATTTCAACAATCCCTACTATCTTTGCTTGGTTTAAATTCGTGTCTCTTTGCTTTAGCTTTTCTGTCTTTAGCTTTTGTAAAAAAGAGAGTTTTTTTGTAAAAGGTTTTAAAAAAGTAAGGACAAAATCAGTTGAAGAAATTAGATATTCTTGATTCTGTAATTTCTTTTCAAGATCTTCTTTTGCTTCTTCTTTCTCTTCTAGCTCAAAACAACCAAACTTTTCAAATAAATTAAAAACTTTATTCTTATCCTTTTTATTAAAACTTAATATGTATTTTTTAGCTGAAATTAACATAATAAAAAAGCCCGCTGTAAAATAGGGGGTTGTTTTTTGTTACTCGCGCAAAAGTTCTGCTGTGATAAAATCAACAGCTTTCTTTGAATTCTTTTCTTTTTTGTTTTCTAAATCTTTAAGCCCCTTTTCTAGTCTCAAGCGTTGTTCTTTTTCTATCTTTTCCATTCTCTCTTTTTTATAATTTAAAAACTTTTCCTTTTCTTTTTCTGAAATAGAGACTTTTTGTAACTCTTTTTCTAACTGTTTTCTTTTCTCAATCAATAAAAAAGAGGCCCCTTTTTTCTTCTCTGTCACTTTTTCTTGTTCTTCTTTTTCTTTTTTTAAAATTTGATCTAACTCTTTCATAAATAGATTTTATTATATATATATGAAAATAAAAGTCAAATCAAAATGGCAGTATATTTTTTGATATACTGCCAAAAATTCACTTTAACGAACCTATAATACTATGTAGAGCCCTTAACATGGTCTCTACAGTAGATTCCATTGCATCCGCCTTTCTCTTTCCGGGACATTCTATAATAAATCCTGGAATTTTTTCTGTTAAATTAAAATATCCAGCAGGCACACCCATTGGAAGTCCTGTTTGCATTCCCTTGATATTACCTTTTGGAGTTTTCGTTACCTTGCTTTCATCAACAACACCGTTCTGCCACAAATCCCAGGCTTCCCCTGAGGCTTGGGGATTAGAAGTAGCAACTATATAGGGCTTTCCGTGGGTACAATGCTGAGAAATAAAAGCAGAAACTCTGCCTCTCTCATCAATACCGCTAACCCATTTCTTGATCATCTCTGCTTCAAAAACAGATGACCGATCAAAGGAACTTCCAATATTGCCGTTTGGAAAATTCTCAACCAGCCAATATTTTCCTCTCTTACCATCCACGAAATAAACCCCTCCTCCTCCATATGGAGAAAATCTATCACCTGACAAGGGGTTAGCGTTTGGCATTATGTGGAAAACAAAATATTTTAGAAGCTCTTGCCACCGAGGATCCTCTATAACTAATCTAATAAAATTAGCATAGCTAACTGTTCCTCCTGGCTCTGATGGACCGTCCACTCCGCCTATTAAAACAACATCATAAATGGGGTTATGGGAAAGATGTCTTAGCTCATAAGAAAAAAGAGAATAATGTTCTGGCAAAGACCTTCTTAATCCTTGCCTAAAGACACGATCCATAACAGACCATGCCTCTTGGTCGTTTTTCCCAGACAAAATAG
Organism: uncultured Candidatus Saccharibacteria bacterium; assembly: GCA_964450565.1. Lineage (GTDB taxonomy): Bacteria > Patescibacteriota > Minisyncoccia > Minisyncoccales > CG1-02-41-26 > CAYVCP01. The sequence goes on from CAYVCP010000003.1 coordinate 13,745, forward strand.
GGTCAGCAACACCAATTACTGACTCCACCTTATCAAAGGGTTGGACAATACTTAGCAAAAAACCTCTTTCATCAAAGGTTCTTTCCTTGGTCTCACCTGTTTGCATATCACGCAAACCTATACTTACTTCTCCGAAAGTATAGGTTCCCAGATTAACTTCCTTTAAGTAATTTGGATAATCATGACACATCTTTTCACAGAGACGATGTCCGTTTAGCCAATCACCATCTTCATAGTAAGAAGAATTTCCTTCTTCTATAAAACTCAAGGTATCCCACATAATCAAACTCCTCTCATAGAATTGCATATACCGAAAACAAGCCGTTTATACAACTAAAATCATAAAAAGTCAACTAATTTTCCTCACATTTTCAGTATAACGGCAATAGTCACAATCAGGACTTGCTTCTGGAATCTTATTGCCATTTAAGCATTTGTGTATATCAAGGAGAGTGCCCTCAATCCAAACATCGTTTCCTTTATAAGGGATTAAAGTAATGTCAAACTCTAACTTGGCATCAAAAGCTTCTTTATCAGTTTTTCCGTTGCAGTAAACAAAGTAACCAATATCTGAAACCTTATAACCGTTTTGTCTTAAGAGCCACTGATAAATCTCCATTTGCCTTTTATAGGTAATTTGCCAGTCTTTGTTAAGCTCTGTAATAGCTTCATTTTTAGAAGTTGCCTTATAATCAACCACGATATATTCGTCTTGAGAGTTTTTCCATAAATCATCAATGGCTCCAAAAATTAAAAGGTTAGTAGCTTTATGTAAAAATTGTACTCCAGTAAAATTATATCTCCATTTATCTAAGTCTTCATGGGCAACAGGAATAGCATCCACTCCATATTTTTCAATTAAAGGATGTTTCGTTCCTTTCCGCCTATTTATATCAAACTCTTTTTTCAGTAATTTATCTACAGCAGAATTTAAATTAAAAGGAAAACCAGGAGGCCTTCCCACCCCTAAAACCCTATCCAGGTAAAAACATTTAGGGCATGATAAAAACAAATCTATTTTACTTCTTGAAAGCTTAAATGGTTCTTTAGAATCTGGCTTATAAACTCTTTTTCTTTGTGTATAATATTGAGTCATATAAATTAATTTTATTTAATCAATAAAACTTTTACGATATTAATTTAGGATAGCATAAAAAAATTATCCTTTCTATCTTTTCAATTAAGCATTAGTTCTTTTTCAAATACTGAGCTGTATAGCTTTCTTTAATCTTTTTAACGTCTTGAACAATACCTTCAGCAACTATACTCCCACCCCTATCTCCTCCTTCTGGTCCTAGGTCAATAATCCAGTCAGCTGATTTAATAAAATCAAGGTTATGTTCTATTGTAAGGACAGTGTTGCCTCTTATCACTAGCTCTTTTAAAACTTGTATTAACTTTTTTATATCATCAGGATGTAATCCCGTTGTAGGTTCGTCTAGAATGTAAAGGGTTTTCCCTGTTTGCCTTTTAGAAAGCTCTGTAGCCAATTTTACTCTTTGAGCTTCTCCTCCTGAAAGAGAGGGAGCTGATTGTCCTAATTCAATATAACCTAACCCGACTTCTTTAAGTGTGTGAAGTTTGTTAAAAAGAGTAGGAATATTTTGAAAAAACTTCATTGCTTCTTCTATTGTCATAGAAAGAACATCTGCGATATTCTTTCCCTTATACTCTATTTCTAATGTTTCTTTATTATATCTTCTTCCATGACATTCTTCGCATGTAACATAAATATCTGGTAAAAAATACATCTCTATTTTTTTAACACCTTGTCCCTCACATTCTTCACATCTCCCTCCTTTTACATTAAAGCTAAATCTTCCTAGTTTATACCCTCTAACTCGAGCCTCTTTTTGTTGAGCAAAGAGTTCTCTTATAGCATTAAAAGCCCCCGTATAAGTAACAGGATTACTTCTTGGAGTTCTTCCTATAGGAGACTGATCAACTAAAATAACTTTATCTAAATTCTCTACTCCTTGTATCACATCGAATTTTCCTGGGATTTCTTTTGATCTATAAAACTTTTTATACAAGTATTTTGCTATAATGTCGTTAACCAAAGAAGACTTCCCTGACCCAGAGACTCCAGTAACACAAATAAAATTAGCTAAAGGAATCCTTACATCTATATGTTTAAGATTATGCTCTTTAGCCCCTTTTATAATTAATTGATCTTTTTGAACTAAACGATTGCTTTCTGTAGCAACTTTCTTTTTGCCAGATAAATATTGCCCCGTTAAAGTATTGGACCTACTTAATTTCAAAGGGGTTCCCTCAAAAACAACCTTTCCTCCGTGTTTTCCAGCCCCAGGACCTATCTCAATTACCCAATCTGATGCTTTAATTGTTTGAGGATCATGTTCTACTACAATGACAGTATTGCCCACATCTCTTAGTTGTTTAAGAGTTTTAATGAGTTTTTCTTGATCTCTTTGATGTAAGCCAATAGAAGGCTCGTCTAGGATATAAAGAACTCCTGTTAGTTTGGACCCTATTTGAGTAGCTAACCTTGTTCTTTGTTCTTCTCCTCCTGACAAGGTTTCTGTTTCTCTACTTAAACTTAAATAGTCCAAACCGACATCATCAAGAAATTCCAGTCTCTCTTTTATTTCTTTAATTAACCCTTGAGATATTTTCAATTGACCTTCTGTCAACACCTTCTTTTTTAAAGTATCGTCAAAAAACTCTTTTGCTTGTTTAATAGAAAAAGACACAACATCGTTTATATTTTTTCCAGCAAACAAAACAGACAAGGATTCTTTTTTTAATCTCTTACCCTTACATTCTTCACAAGTTTTCTCTACCATATACTTTTTGATTTCCTCTCTTGTTGAATCAGAATTAGTCTGCCAATATCTTCTTTCCAAATTAGGAATTACTCCTTCAAAATATCTGTCACCATACAACAAAATATCAATATCTTTTTTTAATAAATCCTTAACTGGATCATCCAAAGAAAACTTATGTCTCAAAGCAATTTTTCTTAATATTTTATTATACCAACCCTGTCTTCCTACTCTATGAGAAGCTCTGGACCATGGGAAAACAGCACCTTCGCTTAAGCTTAAATTTTTATTAGGTAATACTAAATCTGGAGCAACCTCTAGTTTCTTTCCTAAGCCTTGGCAAGCAGGACACGCTCCATGGGGAGAATTAAAAGAAAATAATCTTGGCTCGATAGGAGGCAAAGAAATACCACAGTGTTCACAAGCAAACTTTTCTGAAAAAAGAAAGTCCTTGCCTTGTTGAGAAACCATTACCATGCCCTTGCCTAATTTTAAAGCTGTTTCTAAGGAGTCTACTAAACGAGATCTTTCTAAATCATTCCCTAAAACCAGTCTATCTACTACAACTTCTATATTATGCTTTTTTTTGCCATCTAAAGGATTTTCTATGGCTTCTTCTATTCTTTTTATAATCCCATCAATCCTTACCCTTACAAAACCTGCTCTTTTGATTTCTTCCAAGATACCTTCATGTTCTCCTTTCCTAGAATTAACCAAAGGGCCAAGGACTAAAAGTTCTTTTTCTTTTTTCAAATTTAAAATCTGTCTTACTATTTGATCTATATTTTGTGCAGAAACTTCTCTAAAACAAGACGGACAATGAGGAACTCCTGCTCTTGCGAAAAGAACCCTCAAATAATCATATATCTCTGTTATTGTCCCCACGGTACTTCTGGGATTATGAGAAGCCTTCCTTTGATCAATAGAAATAGAGGGTGAAATACCTTCAATTTTATCTACATCAGGTTTTTGCATTACACCAAGAAACTGTCTTGCATAAGAAGAAAGGCTCTCTACATATCTTCTTTGTCCTTCAGCGTACAAAGTATCAAAAGCTAAGGATGATTTGCCTGATCCTGAAACTCCAGCAATAACAACAAGTTTATTCTTTGGAATATCCAAAGAAACATTTTTTAAATTATGTACTCTAGCGCCTCTAATTTTTATTATACCCTCTTGCATAAAGTTGCAATCTATTATATAATATTATAGTAAAAAATACCAGAAAGAAGAAGGATTTGAATGGAAATTCTAATTGGAATTGTTGTTTTCTCCTTGTGTTTCCTCGCTTTTCGAGGAATACACAGGGAGAAAGCTAGCCATCCAAAGAATAGATTGGATGGCTAGCTCTCTTGAGGGGGGTGATGTACATACATCACCCCCCTTAAAACACTCTTTATAATAATTAACATAACAATCTTAATGGAAAAAATTAAGTTTATAGATAAAAAAAGAATAAATTATTTACCAAGAAATATTGGTATCTATGTTTTCAAAAAAAACAATACCTTCTTATACATCGGAAAATCAATTAATATAAGGCAAAGAGTTATAGAGCATTTTAAAAACAAAGCCTTGAAAGATGCTTTTTATACGAAAGAAGCTACTAAGGTAGGCTATTTAAAAACAAATTCTGAAATAAAAGCGTTACTTAAAGAAGCTGAATTAATTAAAAGATATAAGCCAAAATACAATACGATATGGAAAGATAATAAAAACTTTAGTTTTGTCGAAATAACAAAAGAAAAATTCCCAAGGATATTTATCACTCATCAACCAAAAGGAAACGCAATTGGTCCTTTCGTTGGCTCTAAAGGGTTAAAAATCACTTTAAGGTTATTGAGAAAAATATTTCCTTATAGAACTTGTAATCAATTGCCCAAAAAAGCTTGTTTATATCAAGAGCTTAAGTTATGCCCTGCTCCCTGTGTAAACCAAAAAGATTACAAGGAAAACATAGTAAATATTCAAGAAATATTAAAAGGTAAAAGCAAAACCCTTATCTCTCAACTTAAAAAAGAAATGAGGGATTTCTCTAGAAAAGAAAAATACGAAGAAGCAACAGAAAAAAGAAACCAGATCTTTGCTTTAGAGAATATCTTTTTAAACGCTCAAGTCATCGCAAAAGATGAATGGCAAAAAATAAGGATACAATTAAAAAATCTTTTAGGAAAGGAAATTAATAGGATAGAGGGATATGATGTCTCCAATATCCAAGGGAAACAAGCAGTGGGTAGTATGGTTGTTTTTGAAAAAGGAAAACCTAAAAAAGAAGATTACAGAAAGTTTAAAATTAAAACATGTAGCACTCCGAACGACACAGCTATGCTTGCTGAAATTATTCAAAGAAGATTTAAACATAAAGAATGGAATAGTCCTCAAGCCATCTTAATAGATGGAGGAAAAGGACAACTTTCAACAGTAAGAAGAGAAGCACCCACTAACATCAAGATAATGTCGTTAGCTAAAAAAAATAATGAGCTCTTTTTAACTAATAAACCAATTCTTTTAAAAGATCTTCCTAAAGAATTATCTAATCTAATGTTAAATATCAGAGACGAATCACATAGATTTGCTATATCATATCATAAGAAAATAAGAAGCAAGGAAGCTCTTTCTTAGGTTGACTTGATAAAAAACTTTGCTATACTAAAAAGTAATGAGAACTCGGAGTTTATTATGGTACATAATAGCGTCTATTATAGCTCTGTTTGTGGCAACTTTAATAGTGCCTAATGTTTCTATTGAAGGAGAAACAATTCAGTATATCAAGGTATTATTGTTATCTGGCTTAGTCCTTGGTTTAATAAATTATTTTATTAAACCTCTCATAAAAACAATTGTTTTCCCATTAAGACTATTAACATTTGGATTAATAAACCTTGTAATTAATATTCTCATTGTTTGGTGTGTTGATATTCTTTTCTTAGAATTATCTATTGAGGGACTACTGAGCTTGTTTCTAACAAGTTTGATAGTATGGATAGTCAATATTATAATCCCCAAAAAGAAAAAGTTATGAAACAAATTTTAATAATCCTACAAATAATCATCCCTATTCTTTTAATCATTACCATCCTTTTGCAACAAAGGGGAACTGCTTTAGGTTCTGCTTTTGGAGGGGGCGGAGGTGGTGCTTATTCTCAAAGAAGAGGAATGGATAAAAAAATTCTTATTCTAACTATTGTATTGGGAATATTGTTTGTTATCCTCTCTCTATTGAATCTTATCTTTTAAAGTGAAATCTGTAAAAATAAAAAAAGGATCTTTTAAATTTCCTTCCAATCAACAATGGAAAAAGTTTTTTATTTGTTTAAGTAAAAAAGAAAAAATTGCTTTCCTTGTATTTTCTTTTCTTGCTCTTTTTTCCTTTATTTTTTTAACTTCTAATTTCTATATCCGTCATACTGAAGTATTTCCTAAATCAGGAGGAAGTTATAAGGAAGGTTTAATAGGGCAACCTCGCTTTATTAATCCTATTTATCTTTCATCTCAAGATATTGATAGAGATATAGTAGAAATATTATTTTCAGGTTTAATGAAATATGATACACAGGGAAATCTAAAAAATGACCTTGCAAAATCTTATGAAGTTATAAATCAAGGAAAAACCTTTGAATTTACCCTAAAAGAGAACATCCTATGGCACGATGGAACACCCTTAACAACAGATGATATTATCTTTACTGTCTCTATAATTCAAAATCCAGAATATGGGAGCCCTTTAAGAATAAAGTGGACAGGTGTTTTAACAGAAAAAGTGTCTGATACAAAGATTATCTTTAAACTACCAAAGGCATATCCTGGATTCTTAGAAACCTTAACTTTAAAAATTATTCCAAAACATATTTTTGAGAATATAGATCCTAGCAATCTCCCGTGGACTTTTGCTTCAAAAGATTATTTAATCGGTTCTGGACCATTTAAATGTAAAGAAATTAAACAAGATTCTTCTTTCGTTAAAGAATTGGTTTTAGAAAAAAATAAAGAATATTATGAAGAACCTGCTTTTTTAAACACCATTTCTTTCGTATTCTTTCAAAATGAAAATGATCTTCTTTTAAGTGACATTGATGGTTTTTCTTTGCAAAACCAAGCCATAAAAAGATTTACACAAAAAGAATATGAATTAGAAATCCCTAGATATTTTGCTCTGTTCTTTAATGAACAAAGAGAAAATATAGTGAAAGAAAAAAAGATTAGAGAAGGACTTGCGATAGCTATTGATAAAAACAAAATTATCAAAGATGTTTTTTCCAATAAAGCACAGTTATCATCCTCTCCAATCCTACCTGAATTCTTTGGGTTTTCAACGTCAAGCTTAGAATATTCATTCGATCCAATATTATCAGATGAAATATTAAAAAATCAAGGATATGAATATAATGAAGAGACAAAAACAAGAGAGAAAACTAAAACCTTAGAAGCAGATTTTACTTTTACTAAAAATCTTACCTTAAAAAACACAGGGCAAGAAGTTACAGAACTACAAAAATGTTTGGCAAAAGATACAGAAATATACCCCGAAGGTATTGTAAGCGGATATTATGGAGCTCAAACAAAAAAAGCTGTAATAAAGTTTCAAGAAAAATATGCTACTGATATTCTTACTCCTATTGGCTTAACAAAAGGGACGGGAGATGTAAAACCAATGACTAGAGATAAATTAAATGAGATTTGTTTTGAAAAAGAGACAGAATCAGAACAAATGGAAATCATACTTACTACAAGAGATTCTTTTCCACTCGCTGAAATGGCAAAAGAGATACAAAAAGATTGGGAGAAATTAGGCATTAAGGTAGTTATTGAAAAAGTATCCTTGGCAGAATTAGAAACAGACGTTCTTTCTCAAAGAAACTTTGACATATTGCTCTTAGGAGAAGCATTGGGATCTATACCAGACCCCTTTCCTTTTTGGCACTCAACCCAGAAAGACTATCCAGGACTCAATATCTCAGGATACTCCTCGCAAGCATCAGATAATTTATTAGAAACAGCAAGGGAAGAAGAACCACAGAGACAAGCGTCGCTAGAAGAATTTCAAGACATCTTACTTAAAGATATTCCTGCCATTTTCTTAACAAGACCTAATTTTATTTACTCTATTTCTTCTGATATCAAAGGATTTGGAATGGAAAAAATTACAGAGCCTGCTAAACGATTTTCTGATATTACAAAATGGCATATCAAAACAACAAGAAAATGGCAATAAAAATATGAAAGAAATTATTTTAAATTTTAACAAACAATTCAACATTGAAACAAAGATAAAAGCTAATGAGCCTTTTCATAACATTGTGGTTTGTGGGATGGGAGGGTCTGCTCTAACAGGTAATATTATAAGGATGTTATTGCCAGACTTAAAAATACCAATTTTTTCACACCGCGATTACGATCTACCAGAAATAGCAGATAAAAACTCTTTAATCTTTTGTGTTTCATACTCTGGAAATACAGAAGAAACAATTTCAAGTTTTAGAAAAGCGCAAGAAAGAAAACTACAAACTATTGTTATTACAACTGGAGGAAAATTAAAAGAACTTTCCACTTCTTGTGTTTTAATTCCAACAAAAGCAAAACAGCCAAGGTTCGCAACAGGATACCTTACTTGTGCTTTTTTAAAGGTTTTATTTAATTCAAATATTATTAAAGAAATTCCAACTGGAGCAATTAATCCAGAAACACTTGAAAAAGAAGGAGAAAAATTAGCTCTAAGACTAAAAAACAAAATACCAATTATTTATGCATCCAATAGATTTAAAGACATAGCTAGAATTTGGAAAATTAAGTTTAATGAAAACGCAAAGATAATGGCCTTTTGGAACTACTTTCCAGAATTGAATCATAATGAGATGGTTGGATTAACTAATTTAAAAGGAAATTTTCATTTTTTAATTCTCAAAGATGAAAACGACAACGAAAGAAATAAAAAAAGAATGGATCTTTTTTCTAAAATAGCCCAAGAAAAAGGATCAGAAGTCGACTTTATTCCAATAAAAGGAAACAATCTTTTTGAAAGAGTGTTTAATTCTTGTGTCTTAAGCGACTGGGTCACATATTACTTGGCCCTTCTTTATAAGACAGATCCCATTCCCGTAAAAATAGTCGAAGAATTCAAAAATGAACTATAACAAAGCCCAGATGGTGAAATTGGTAAACACACTGTCTTCAGGAGGCAGCGCCTCTTAAGGCTTGGGAGTTCAACTCTCCCTCTGGGCACTAAAAAAATATGATAAATCAAAACTTAAAAATTATTCCCCTAGGAGGACTCGGGGAAGTAGGTCGCAATATGATGCTTTTAGAGTATCAAGAAAAAATCTTAATTATAGATGCTGGTCTTAGGATGCCAGAAGAATCAATGCCAGGCATTGACTATATCATTCCTAATACTAATTACTTAAAAGGAAAAGAAAAAAATATATTAGGAGCTATTCTAACACACGGACACTTAGATCATATTGGAGCTATCCCTTATATCTGGGAAAGAATTGGAAATCCGAGAATATTTACAGGGGATTTAACAAAAGGATTGGTTGAAAAAAAACAAGATGAGTTTCCTAACAGACCAAAACTTGACATAACAGAAATAAAAAATGGATCTATTATAAACTTGGGTCCATTTAAAATAGAATTCTTTAAACAAGTACATAATATTCTTTGTAATTTTGGAGTTTTCATCACAACACCTGTGGGAAATATTATGCATACTTCTGATTTTACTTTTGACAAAACACCAGTAAACGAAAAGCCTACTGATATAACTAAGTTAAAGGAATTAGGAAAAAGAAATGTTTTACTCTTGATGTCAGACTCAACAGGGGCTGAACACGAAGGAGAAGCACTATCAGAGAAAACAGTATTTGAAAATCTTGATAAAATCTTTAAGGAATCTCAGGGAAAAAGAATTATAGCTTCAACATTTGCTTCACATATTAATAGGGTACAACAACTTATTACCTTAGCTGAAAAACACAATAGGAAGGTTATTCTTGAGGGAAGAAGTTTAAAAGACTACACAGAGATAGCAAGAGTTTTAAAGTATATAACTATTAAAAAAGGAACATTGGTAAAACCAAATGAGGCTAAAAACTTAAAAGACGAACAAGTTTGTTTTATCTGTACAGGAGCACAAGGAGAAGAAAGAGCTAGCTTAATGAAAATAGCGACTGGAGAATATAGGGCTTTAAAGATAAAAAGAGGTGATGCTATAATCTTTTCCTCTTCTGTTATCCCGGGCAATGAAAGAACTGTTCAGGTCCTAAAGGACGAGTTGTACAGACAAGGAGCCACAGTGTTTCACTATCAAATGATGGATATTCATTCTTCTGGACATGGCTATCAAGAAGAGTTAAAACAGATGATAAGAATGATCAAACCAAAGTTCTTCATTCCTTTACATGGACAATTTTCCATGCTTGTAAAACATTGTGAGTTAGCTGAAATGGTTGGAATAAAGAAAGAAAATGCAAAAGCTGTTGAGTCAGGACAAGTCGTATCTTTATCAAAAGATAAAATGGAAATTTTAAAAGAGAAAGTACCATCAAGTTATGTTATGGTAGATGGTCTTGGAATTGGAGATGTTGGAGAGGTCGTGTTAAGAGACCGACAACAATTAGCTCAAGATGGTATGTTTGTTATTATCGTTGCTGTGGATAGGCAGACTGGTAGGGTGATAGGATCTCCTGATATAATATCTAGAGGGTTTGTTTATTTAAGAGAATCAAAGGAACTCTTAAGAGATACCAGAAGAAGAGCAATAGGTATTGTAAATAGAACAACAGAATCAGGGGGAGCTGTCAACTGGACCCATATCAAAGACGATATTAGAAAAAAGATAGGAGAATTCTTATTCTCAAAAACAAAAAGGCGACCAATGGTATTACCTGTGGTTATAGAAGTATGAGAATCTTTTCCGGAATACAACCAAGCAATCAGTTACATATAGGGAATTACTTAGGAGCCATTAAACAATGGGTAAAGCTTCAAAAAAATAATGAATGTTTGTTTTGGGTTGCAGATCTTCACTCTCTAACGGTTCCTTATGATCCGAAAACTCTACAAGAAAGAATTTTAGAGGTTGTTGCGGTATACCTGATAGCAGGATTAGATAAATCAATAATCTTCAAACAATCAGATGTTAAAGAACACACAGAATTAGCATGGCTTTTATCAACTATTACTCCTTTGGGTGATTTACAAAGAATGACTCAATTTAAAGACAAATCACAAAAACATAAAAAAAACATCACAGCAGGACTTTTAAATTACCCTGTTTTAATGACTGCTGATATCTTACTTTATCAGTCTGATTTAATACCCGTAGGAATTGATCAAAAGCAACACGTTGAACTGACAAAAACAATAGCGAAAAAATTCAACACTAAGTTTGGATCAACATTTAAAATACCAGAACCTTTTATTCCAAAGATAGGAGCAAGAATTATGTCTCTTAAAAATCCAGAAAAAAAGATGTCAAAAAGCGATCAACCAGATACTTTTATCTCTCTTTTCGACACGAAAGAGGATATAAGAAAGAAAATTATGTCTTCTACTACTGACTCTGGGAAAGAAATTAAATACTCAGAACAAAAACCAGGTATCTCAAATCTTTTAACAATTTATAGCTTATTTAAAGAGCAAACAATCAAAGAAACAGAAAAAGAATTCAATAAAACATCTTATAAAGAGTTTAAGGAAAGATTAGCAGATCTTTTAATAGAAAAATTAAGGCCTTTTCGTGAAATCAAAAAGAATAAAAACTTATTAGAACAAACTCTGGAGAAAGGAGCAAAAGAAGCAAGAAAGATTGCCCAAGAAACTATGAGAGAAGTAAGGAACAATATGGGTTTATGACAGAAATAGAACTAAATAAAACCTTAAAAGAACAAAACGAGCTTTTAAAAAAGCTTCTATTGCAATCAGAGAAAACTAGAAAGCATATTCTTTGGACCAAAACTTTAGGGATTATAAGGTTAATCATTATTATAACTCCTATCATTTTTGCTCTGGTTTATCTTCCTCCTTTTGTAAAAAAAGCCATAGAGAAATATCAAGCGATCGTTCCTGGTTTAGATAAAATAATAGAATCTCAGAAGTAAAAAAATACTTAATACATTGTATTGTTTTGTAAACTTTTATAGAAAGGTTTACTAGTTGCTATAATTTGTTATAATAAAATATATGAAAATTTGTTTAAGTGTAATTTCTCCCAATATAGAATCTTTAGTGGACGCTCGTTTTGGAAGGTCTCATTATTTTCTAATAGCTGATGAAAAGGGAGAGGTTTTGGAAACTTTTGAAAATCCTGGCATAAGAGCAATAGGGGGAGCTGGGATTACAGCAACTCAAGTAGTAGCTTCAAAAAATGTTGATGCAATTTTAACAGGAAATCTTGGCCCTAGAGCTTTTGATGTTTTGGGTGGTGCTGGTATTAAAATATTTACCGGATTTTTTAATCTTACAGCAAAAGAAGCATTGCAAAAGTATATGAAGGGAGAACTTAAAGAAACTTTATCTCCAAATGTTGGAGGACACTTTGGTCTCGGAGAAGGAAAGGGCCATAATGAATCCATGGAGAAAAGGTCCTAAAGACATGTCTGATATTTTTCAAAAAGGACAAAAAGCGACAATTATTTCTGTTCTTTTAACTCTTTTATTAGCTTTTATTAAAGCTTTTGTTGGAGTAATCTCTGGTAGTATCGTGTTAATAGGAGACTCCTTTCATAGCGCAGCTGATTCTCTCTCTAGTTTAGGTGCCTGGGTCGGATTAAGGGTTGCTAAAAGAAAACCTACTCAAAAATTTTCTTACGGATATTATAAGGCAGAAAACCTTGCTGCTCTTTTAATCTCAGGTTTGATTTTCTTAGCTGGTTTTTTGATTGCCAAAGAAAGTTTTGAGAAAATTTTTACAACTTATCAAATTAAACTTCCCTTAATAGCTATTTTGGCTGCTTTGGTTGATGCAATAGTAATGTTTTTAATTGGAACGTATGAAATGAAAGTTGGCAAGGAAATTAATTCTCAAAGTTTGGTTGCTGACGGCAAGGAATCAAGAATGCATCTTTTGTCTTCTTTTATAGTTTTGGTGGGTATAGTTTCTGCTTGGCTTAAAATTCCTTATATAGAATCTTTAATGGGTTTTGTAATTTCTTTATTTATCTTTCACACAGGTTTTGGATCAGCCAAAGATGCCCTATTCTCTCTAATGGATGTTTCTGTAAGCCCTGAAAAAGAAACCAAGATAAAAGAAATACTTGCTAGTATTTCTGGCATTAGGGGATTTAATAATCTAAAACTTAGAAAATCAGGACCTTTTGTTTTTGGAGAGGTTCAAATAAAAATAGGAAAAAACTTAAACGCAAAAAGAATTTCAGAGATATCACAAAGTATTGAGAAAAAGATAAGAGACAATATTAAAGAAATTGATTCTTTTGTGATCACTCCTGTTCCTTATCAGACAAAAATACAAAAAATAGCCTTACCCATAGAAGAAGATAAGGGGCTTGAATCTAAAATTTCTTTTCAATTTGGCAGAGCAAATAAGTTCATTTTTATTCAAATAGAAGAAGGTAAAATAAAAAACTTTTATACTAAAGCTAACCCTTTTAAGGAAAACTCATCTAAGGCGGGTTTAAACACAGCTCTTTTTCTCATAAAAGAAAAAATTGATTCTGTGATTACAAAGGAAATAGGCAACATTTCTCTTTATGCTTTAAGAGACAATATTGTTGATATCTATCTTGCTAAAAATGATAATATCAAAGATTTAATAAAAAATCTCTCTGAAGAAAAACTATTATTAGCACAAGAGCCAACTAAGGAAAAACTATGAAAAAAATTGCTGTAACCGGAGGAAAGGGAGGCACAGGTAAATCAACCGTAGCTGTTCTCTTATCTAATGAATATTTTAGTCAAGGTAAGAAAGTAATTTTAGTTGACTGTGATGTTGAATGCCCTAATGATTTTTTACTTTTAGAGAGAAAACTATCAAAATCTGTTGAAGATATTACTGCTTTTTTTCCTGTTTTAAATAAAGAAAAATGCAAACAGTGTGCTTTATGTGTTCAATCATGTCGCAGTAACGCTATTTTTCAAGCTCCTAAACAGTATCCTGTTTTTATAAAAGACCTGTGTTCTGGTTGTGGGGCTTGCTGGTTAGCTTGTCCTCATGGAGCTATTCATTCTCAAGAAGAGAAAGTAGGAGATATTTTTATTGATTCTCTAAATGAAAACTATTTCTTAATTACAGGATTGGCAAAACCAGGACTTGAAGAAACAGGTCCTGTGGTACATAAACTAAAAAAGTTTGCTTTAGATTTTGCCGAAAAGGAAAAAGCAGATGTTGTGATATTAGATACTGCAGCTGGAACTCATTGTCCTGTAATTAACGCTCTTTTGAATACTGATCTTGCTTATGCTGTCACAGAGCCGACTCCCATGGGAAGTTCAGACCTTTCTTTAATTTTAGAATTATGTAAGAAATTAAATGTTCCATGTAAGGTTATTATTAATCAATCAGATTTAGGCGATAGAAAAAAGATTGAAAAGGTTGTGAGACATTATAAAACAAAAATAATAAAGGAAATTCCTTATTCAAAAGAGATTGCAAGGCGTTATTCCAAAGGAAAGCTGTTTAATATTCAAATGAAAGATGTCAAATAAAGAAAGAGAAAAACAATTAAGAGAGATAAAAGAAGATGTTATTAATTGCAAAAAATGTTCTCTTTATAAAACAAGAATTTATCCTGTCATTGGTAAGGGAAATCATAATGCTCAAGTATTTTTTATAGGTGAAGCTCCCGGTTTTAATGAATCAAAAACAGGAATACCTTTTTGTGGACTCTCAGGTAAGGTTTTAGATGAGCTATTTGGTTCTATTAAAAAAGAAAAAAATGATGTTTATATTACAAATATTTTAAAGGACAGACCTCCAAACAATAGAAACCCAAACCCAGAGGAAATCAAAGCATGTGTTCCTTATCTGAAAAGACAAATTGAGATCATTAACCCAAAAATAATTTGCTCTCTGGGAAATTATGCTACAAAATATATTTTTGAGTATTTCGGACTTAAAGATAAGATAGAAGGAATCAGTAAATTGCATGGTAAGGTTTTTGAAACAGAAACAAAGCTAAAAATTATTCCTTTATACCATCCGGCAGTAGCAGTTTATAACGCTAATATGAAATCAATTCTTAAAAAAGACTTTCAAGTGATTGAAAAAATACTTAATCAAATACATGAATCAAAATAAGTTTAATATTGCTATTGCTTCTGGTAAAGGAGGAGTTGGAAAGTCTATGCTTTCTTCTTGTTTAAGCATGCTTTTTGCAAAAGATTACCGGATTCTGGCTACCGATTGTGATGTTGATGCCCCTAATCTTTCGGTGTGGTTGGGTGATATAAGAGATTGGCAAAAAACTATTCCAGTTACTACTTCTTTTAAACCTGTAATAGATTTAGAGAAGTGTAATGGGTGCGGTCTTTGTAAACGTTATTGCCAATTCAATGCTATGGAGATGAAGACAGAACAGCCACACTTGAACCCTTTTCTATGTGAAGGTTGCGGGGTATGCGAGATTGTTTGTCCTCAGAAAGCTATTCATTTAAAACCAGTTCAGAATGGGAGGATAAGAATTACAGAAACAAAATATGGTTTTGTATTAGTAGAAGGACAATTATTTCCTGGTGAAACTGGTTCTGGAAAGATTGTTGAAGAAATTAAAGAAGAAGCAGAAAAGATTATAAAAGATTATTCAGAAACAGTAATAATGATTACGGACTCTTCTCCGGGAACTGGTTGTCCTGTTATTGCTTCTTTGCGTAATGCCGATTTTGTTTTATTAGTGACAGAGCCAACTTTATCTGGCTGGAGCGATTTAAAAAGAGTTTTAAAAGTAGTAGAACATTTCAACCTAAAATTTGGATTAGTTATTAATAAATGGGACGTTAACAAGGAAATTAGTCAAAAAATATCAAAAGAGTTTCAAAAAGAACTTTTGGGGAAAATTTCTTATGACAAAGCTATTTTTAAATCCTTGGCTAATTTTACTCCAATTTTAGAAACAGATTTAAAGATTAAAAAAGAACTAAAAGAAATTTACATAGAACTTAAAAAAAGAATATCTTTTTGATAAAATAAAAATATATGGCAATTATTAAATCATTAGAAAAAGATCAGATAAACAAAATAGCAAAAGCTGTTTATGATTCTTTTAAGGAACAAACTGGTAGTGTTCCTGAGTGGGTAAAAGTCATGGCTCATAGACCAGAGATTTTAAAAGAATTTACAGAGCTTTTTAAATCTATTATGAATCAAGGAGAAATAGATCCTGATTTAAAGTGGAAGATAGCTTACACGGTCTCTGAAACGCTCAAGTGTAAGTTTTGTGTGAGTGTTACATTAAAGACGCTCAAGAAACTTGGAGCTTCTGACAAGCTACTGGAAGATATAAAAAATATTGAGAATTTACCAGAACAAGAGAAAGAAATTTTAAAGTTAGTTAAAGATCTTACCTTAGATGGTTATCTTAATAATCCAGCAGTTTTAGAAAGACTTAAAGAAAAAATGACAGAACCTCAATTAGTAGAGATAATTTCAGTTATCGGACTCTTTAATTATATTAATAGATTCAATAATACTTTTGCAATCTTACCTTCTTAGAATAAACTGCTTTTAGGACTAAAAAGGATTTCAACTTAATTTTTTTATCAATTATACTAATCCATGGGCCCACCTTGTGACTAATAGGGAGTAAGGATGTATTGAAAATACTAAAGCGTTGCTTGTATAATCGTGAAGTGCAATAGGTAGTATTTTTAAGTTTTTTGTGGTAAAAAAGAAATACTCCTATCAGTGAAATATTTTGGCGAACTCCTATGTCATTTGGGAGT
>CAYVCP010000004.1:0-25178 GCA_964450565.1 uncultured Candidatus Saccharibacteria bacterium
TTAAGTAATTTAAGCCAGCGTCAAGAAGTAGAGAAGGGTTTACAACTTGGAGCTAAAAAATATTTAATTAAGTCGCAATATACTCCCTCAGAGGTTGTTGAAGAAGTAAAAAAAATAATATGAATTATCAAAAAACACTACAGAGCATTCTTTCCGAAGCTGTTGAAAGAAATGCTTCTGATATTCACATTACGGCAGGCCATGCCCCGGTTTTAAGAATTACAAGAATGATTATAGATTTAGAACAAAGCATTTTAACGCCACAAGATTGTAAGGCCCTTGCTTTTGAGCTAATGGACCTTGAGCAACAAAAAGATTTTTTAGAACAAAAAGACATAGATTTTGCTTATGAGTTTAACGAAAAAGCAAGATTTAGAGTTAATGTTTTTTTGCAAAAACAAAAAGTTAGTATTGCTTTAAGATTGATTTCTCCTGAAATTAAAACTATCGAACAATTAAACTTACCCCCGATATTATCGCAATTTATTAAAGCAAAACAGGGGTTAGTTCTTGTCACGGGTGCTTCTTCTCAAGGCAAGTCAACAACTCTTGCTGCTTTGATTGATGGAATTAATCACCAAAGAAGAGAGCATATTATTACAATTGAAGATCCGATAGAATATGTTTTTGATGATGACAAGTGTATTATTCAACAAAGAGAGGTTCATCACGACACCTCAAGCTTTGCAAGAGCTTTAAGAGCTGCTTTAAGAGAAGACCCTGATGTTATTATGGTGGGTGAAATGAGGGACTTAGAAACTATAGCAACTGCTATTACAGCAGCAGAAACAGGCCATCTAGTTTTTGCTACCTTGCACACTAATTCAGCTAGCCAAACCATACACAGAGCCATAGATGTTTTTCCTTCTCATCAGCAAGACCAGGTTAGGGCTCAATTAGCTAACTCTCTTTTGGGAGTCGTTTCGCAAAGATTGTTGCCTAAAATAGAAGAGGGATTTATACCGGCATGCGAAATTATGTTTTCTAATTCAGCTATTGGTAATTTAATTAGAGAGAATAAGATTCATGAGATACCTTCTGTTATAGAAACTTCTTTTCAAGAAGGTATGATGAGCCTAAACAAGAATCTTTCTGATTTTGTTCAAAAAGGAGAAATTTCTAAAGAGGTTGCTTTAGAATATACTCTCAACCCAGATGATTTAATTGCGAGATTGGGAGAACCAAGATTATAGGATGAAATTTTCTTATAAAGCAAGAACTAAAGAGGGATCTGAGAAGACCGGAGTCATAGACGCTTCTTCTCGTAAGACAGCTTTAAATATTTTAGAAAAATATGGTTTTTATGTTACTTCTTTAGATCAAATAAAGAAAGCAAGCCTATTAAATTTGAAGATTTCTCTTTTTACAAAAGTTAGCAATAAAGATGTGGTAATATTTACTCGTCAGTTTGGGGTTATGTTAAAATCAGCTATTCCTCCTGTGAAAGCTTTAAAAGCGCAAGTGTCCCAAACTAGAAATACAACTTTTAGAGAAAAAATAGTTACAATGGCAGAGGGGGTTGAAACAGGAAGCTCTTTAAGTCAAGTTTTTTCTATGCACCCTGATGTTTTTAGTTCTTTCTTTGTTAGTATTATTAAATCTGGAGAAGCAACAGGTAAGGTTGCTGACTCTCTAGGTTATTTAGCAGATCACTTAGAAAGAGATTATAATCTAAAACAGAAAATAAAAGGAGCAATGATTTATCCCGCCTTTATTATTGCTGTTTTTATAGGCGCATTTTTTTTAGTTATGTTTTATATAGTTCCCAAACTCACTCAAATTTTAGAAGATTTTTCAGGAGATTTACCTATATCCACAAGAGCTATGATGGCCTTATCAGATTTTACCCAGAAAGGGGGTTGGGCCCTGAGTTTTGTTTTTATTGGGCTTTTAATTGCTACCCCTTTTGTTTTAAAGAAGTCCACAAAGGCAAAAATATTTTTTGATAAAATGCTTTTAAAGATTCCGGTTTTAGGCTCTTTCTTTAAAAAAATATATTTAGTTTATTTTGCAGAGAACTTATCTGTTTTAATTGCTTCTGGTTTACCAATTACCCAAGCGATTGGTATTACAAAAGACATTATTACTAATACTGTTTATAAAAAGATTCTTACAGAAGCAGAGCAAAGAGTAGCAAAGGGAGAAAAAATAAGTAGTGTTTTAGAAAGGTATCCAAAAGAAGTTTTCTCGTTTGTTACTCAAATGACGCAAACAGGAGAAGAAACAGGGCGTTTAGAAAATACCTTGAAAGATGTTGTTAATTTTTATAACCAAGAAGTAGAAAGAACAGCAGGAAATTTGGCCACCATATTAGAGCCTGCCTTGATTTTAGCTTTGGGTATTGGTATCGCAATTTTAGCAATTTCTATATTTATTCCTTTGTTTAATATTGGTATGGGGGGTGGAACAATGTAGCTTATCCACAGGGCACTGCTTGCTTTCAAGTAGCTTGTGCTTGTATAATATAATAATTGTTTTGAATAAATAAAGGTCGTTTTTAGACAAAAAAGAAAATGAAAAAAGGTTTTACATTAATTGAGCTCTTGGTTGTTATTGCGATTATTGGTATTTTAGCTTCCATTGTTTTAGTAAGTTTTCCTGGAGCTCAAAAGAAAGCAAGAGATTCAAGGGTGGTTTCAGCTATTTCTCAAGCCAGAACGATTATGACCTATATTAATGCAAATGACGGTAACTATGATGAATTTACTGCAACTCATGCTGATATGGTTAATATTTGGGCTGAGATTATAGCTAACGATGCAACAGGAGCAACTCCTTACATAACTTACGTTGGAGCAACGGGTTCTACTGATGCTTGTATTTATGCTCGTTTGTCAGCAAAGACAGATTGGTATTATTGCGCTTCAAGCGATGGTAGAGCAGGTTTTACTACAACTGATCCAGGTAATGCTACTGACGGAACTTGTATAGGAACTGCTTCCGCTTCTTGTCCTACTGATATTTCTGGATAAATTAGCGTAAAAACTAAACAAAAATCACTCTTTATTTCAAGGGTGTTTTTTGTTAGAATAAATCAATGATAATACATCTTATAGCTTTTATACTGGGTGCTATAATAGGCAGTTTTTTAAATTGTGTTATTTATCGCATGGAAGTTAAAAAGAGCTTTATAAAAGGAAGATCTTTTTGTCCTCATTGTAAAAAAGAATTGCAGTGGTATGATCTTATTCCTATTTTAAGCTTTTTATTCTTAGGAGGAAAATGCAGATATTGCAAAAAGGATATTTCTATTCAATATCCTTTAGTAGAATTAGGAACTGGACTTGTTTTTTTATTACTTTCAATAACAGAAATGGCACTCTTACCTTTTCTTGTTTTTCCTTTATTGATTGTTATTTTTATTTACGATTTAAAACATTTCATTATTCCAGATTCAGTAATCTTTCCTCTAATTATTCTTAGTTTTTTTATCCATTTAAAAGGAGACTTTATTCTATCTGGATTTTTTGCTGGTTTCTTTTTCTTTTTATTCTGGTTACTTTCAAAAGGAAAATGGATGGGTTTTGGAGACGTAAAGTTAGCTCTCTTTATGGGTTTCTTTTTAGGTTTTCCTAATATTATAGTTGCTATGTTTACAGCTTTTTGTAGCGGAGCTGTTATTGGTCTTTTTCTAATTTTATTTAAAAATAAAAAGCTAAGGAGCGAGGTTCCTTTTGCTCCTTTTTTAATTTTTGGTACTTTTATAGGATTTTTCTTTGGCAGTTATTTGGTTAATTTTTATTTTTCTTTATTATGAAAAAAGGTTTTACATTAATTGAGCTCATGGTTGTTATAAGTATTATGGGTATTTTATCTGCTGTTTTATTTTTAGCTCAATCAAGTGAAGAAAAAAAGACAGTATTACAAATGTCTGCCTTTGAAATTAATCAAAATTTGAGAGAGGTTCAGGAAATGTCTATGGGAGCTGGTGAATTTAGTTGTGACATTGATGAGAAAGCATATACCTATGGTATTCATTTTGATAACACAAACACCTATTCATTTTTTGCTGACTGTGACGATGATCATGTTTTTACTTCTGCTGATGTTATTTTAAAACAAATTATTTTATCACCAGAAGTTATTGTTTATAATTTAAGCCCTGTCTCTCCTTTAGACATAGTTTTTTTGCCACCAGAGCCTGTAACATATATTAATGCTCAAGAAACTTCAGTAAACGGAGTTATTACCTTATCTTTAGAAAATAATTATTCAATAATCAAGAAAATAAAGGTTAATGCAGTAGGTCTTATAGAAATAGAATGAAAAAAGGTTTTACATTATTAGAAATGCTCATAGCAACTACCGTGATGTCTTTTGGCATAGTAGCTATTTATGGTTTAGTAGTACATTCTATTGAAATAACATCAGAGAATAATAATAAATTTATAGTTAGTCAACTTGCCAGAGAAGGTCTTGAAATGGTCAGGAATTTAAGGGATCAAAATTGGCTGGCTGGTGATACTTATAATCAAGATCTTTTAAGTTGTTCTTTGGGTTGCGAAATAGATTATAATGCAGAAAGTTTATCTCCTGATTCAGACAGTTTTTTAAAAATTGATTCAAAAGGCTTTTATAATTATCAAACAGGAGAGGAAAGTATTTTTAAAAGAAAAATTGTTATTACACAAGAAACAGATTTTTTAGATATAAAAGTAAGTGTGCTTTGGCTTGATAATGCTTCTACAACAGTAGCAGAAAATTTATATGATTGGAGATAAAAAAGGTTTTACAATTCTTGAACTTTTAATCACTATAACTGTTTTTTCTATTGTTATTACTTCAGCTATAGGTCTTTTTGGGTCTGCTTTAAGCAATCAAAAAAAATTAACAGCAGAAGCTGATCTTTTAGGGGGTGCTTCCTATGCTACAGAATATATTTCAAGAGCTTTAAGAATGGCAAGAAAAGACATGCAGGGTGAATGTATTATGCAAAAAGATAATTTTGCTACTTTTGAACAAAATAGCAGAATTAGGTTTTTAAATTATGAAAATAAATGCCAAGAATTTTTATTAGACGATGAAAGAATCATAACTAAAAAATCTTATGATGGAGATAGCGCTAATTTAGGTTCTGGTTATCTTTTAACCTCTACATCTTCTCTTCTTGTTGTAAATCTTAATTTTATTATAAAAGGTAATAATCAAAACGATAATTTGCAACCTAGGGTAAATTTTGCTTTAGACTTGAGATCAAATATATCAGATACTATATTAAAAGTACAAACAGGAGTTTCGCAAAGAGAACTTGATTTCGCTTATTAATTTTATGAAAAAAGATTCACAAAAAGGTGTAGCTCTTTATATGGCTCTTGTTATCTTGTCTGTTTTGACTGCTGTCATATTATCTTTGGTTGGAATCAACTTGAGCCAAATGAAAGTGATTTTAACTGTTGGTTATTCTGTGAATGCTTTTTTTGCTGCAGATACGGGGGCTGAAAGAGCTTTAAGAGATAGAAATAATCCTGAAGACTTTTATTCTGGATATCTTGATTTAAACAATAACGGAGTTGAGGATCAGAATGAAGATGCTTTTTACGAGGTTACAGTAACTCCATCCGGAGACAACTGTAATGCCCAATGGTATTGTATTGGGTCGGTGGGAAACTATAGAGACATTAAACGAGCTGTTTTGTTGCAATATTGATATGAAGAAAGAAGAGGCCCAAAAAAGAATACGAAAGTTAAGAAAAGTTATTAATTATCATAGGTATTTATATCATGTTCTAGATAAGCAAGAGATTTCTGATGCAGCAAATGATTCTTTAAAAAAAGAGCTTTTTGACATAGAACAACAATTTCCAGATTTAGTAACCCCTGATTCTCCGACCCAAAGGGTTTCTGGAAAAGCTTTGGATAAATTTGAAAAAGTTAGACATAAAGTTCCTATGTTAAGCTTCAATGATGCTTTTTCCAAAGAAGATATAATAGATTGGAATGAGAGAATTAAGAAATTAACAAACAAAAAAATAGATTATTTTTGTGAACCAAAAATAGATGGTTTGGCTGTAAGTTTGATTTATGAAAAAGGTATGTTCACCAGGGGTTCTACAAGGGGAGATGGAAGGGTTGGAGAAAATGTTACATCTAATTTAAAAACTATAGAATCTATACCACTATCATTATCAGAAAAAATAGATTGTGAGGTAAGAGGAGAGGTTTATATATCAAAGAAAAGTTTTGCTTTAATCAATAAAAATGATCAATATGCAAATCCGAGAAATTTAGCTGCCGGCTCTATTAGACAGCTTGATCCTCAAATAACCAGAAAAAGGAAATTAAGTTTTTTAGCTTGGCAATTTTTAGATGTGGAAAATCAAGTCAAAGAAGGTATAAGGTTAAAAGAACTTGGTTTTAGAATCTCTCAAGGAGGTTATTGTAAGGATTTAAAAGCTGTTTTTGATTTTTATCAAGAGGTTTTAAAGAAGAGGAAGTCTTTGTCTTATCAAATAGATGGAGTAGTAGTAAGTGTAAACGATAATAAGTTGCTCCACGAATTAGGGGTTGTTGGAAAAGCAAAGAGAGGTTCTATCGCTTTTAAGTTCCCTGCTGAACAAGCAGCTACTACGGTCTTAGACATAAAGGTGCAAATTGGAAGAACAGGCAGTATTACTCCTGTAGCGCTCTTACAGCCCGTTGTAGTGGCTGGAGCAACCGTTTCTAGAGCTACCTTGCATAACCAAGAAGAAATTAAACGTCTTGGTATTAAAATCAGAGACACTGTCGTCATAGAAAGAGCTGGGGATGTTATTCCGAAAGTGGTTAAAGTTTTAAAAGAGATGAGGGATGGAGATGAAAGGTTATTTAAAATGCCACAAAAATGTCCTATTTGTAGCACATCTCTCAATAAAGAAGGAACTATTTTTAGATGTCCCAACAGAGATTGTGCGACCAGAACGAAAAGGCATCTTTACCATTTCGTTTCAAAAAAAACTTTTAACATTGATGGCTTAGGCCCTAGGATAATTGATCAATTGCTGGATACTGGTTTAATTCTCAACCCAGCTGATTTATTTTCTTTAAAAAGGGGAGATTTAAAACCCCTAGAAAGGTTTGCTGATAAGTCAGCAGAAAACTTAATTCATGCTATTTCAGGAGCAAAAAAAGTATTATTCTCTAGATTCATTTTTGCCTTAGGCATTAGAAGCGTTGGAGAGGAAACAGCTCGAGATCTTGCTTATCATTTTAAGAACCTTTCAAGTTTAAAAAAGGCCACAAAACAAGATTTTTTAGATTTAAAGGATATTGGACCAGAAACCGCTTCTTCTATTTATAGTTTTCTTCAAAATCAAAATAATTTAAATTTAATTGATGCTTTGCTTAAAAATGGTGTCACTATTACAAAAGAAGAAGTTTTGTCCAATAAACTTGCAGGAAAAGTATTTGTTCTCACAGGAGTTTTAAATAATCTTTCCAGAGAAAAAGCAAAACTAAGAATTATAAACTTGGGTGGCAATATTTCTTCTTCTGTTTCCAAGAATACAGATTTTGTTGTTTTGGGAAAAAATCCGGGATCAAAAATTCAAAAAGCAAAAAAGTTGCATATTAAAATTATTACAGAAGATGAATTTGAAAAATATTTATAAAAGTTTTAACTGGACATTATTTTTGCCAGCTTTTTTACTAACTTGTTTTGGCTTAATTTCTATTTACAGTTCTTCTATACAAAGAAACAATTTTTTAAGCTTTAAAAAGCAACTCATATATTTTTTTATTAGTTTATTAATATTATGTTTTATTAATTTACTCGACTTAAGGTTTCTGAAATCAAATTCTCGTATAGTATTTATTTTTTATGTATGTTCTCTTGTTGCTCTTTGTGGTCTTATCTTTTTAGCTCCAGCGATTAGGGGGGTAAAAGGTTGGTACCAGTTAGGACCAGTTTCTTTAGACCCTGTTCCCTTATCAGCTATTGTTTTGATTATTGTTTTAGCAAAATATTTTTCATCTAGACATATAGAGTTACAAAGGTTTAGACTTATTTTATTTTCTGGGATTTATGCCTCTTTACCTATTGTGTTAATTTTATTACAGCCCGATCTAGGATCAGCTCTAACACTAATTGCTGTTTGGATAGGTATTCTTATTTTTTCTGGAATTAAATTAAAACATCTTTTTGTCTTAGGCCTTATTTTTTTTGTTTTATTCCTAGTTGCCTGGAAGTTCTGGTTGGCAGATTATCAAAAACAAAGAATTTTAAGTTTTTTTAACCCACAACTTGATCAACAGGGTGTCTCTTGGAGCGTCAATCAATCTAAGATAGCAATTGGCTCTGGGGGTTTTTATGGAAAAGGGCTCGGTAATGGGACTCAGACTCAGTATGGGTTTTTATCAGAACCAAAAACAGATTTTATTTTTTCTGCTATTGCAGAAGAATTTGGGTTTTTAGGATGTTTTCTTATCTTTTGCTTTTTGTTTTGGTTGCTTTATGAAATAACCAAAATTGCTTTTATGGCTCAAAATAATTTTTTACGACTTTTTGCTTCAGGATTTAGTTTTTTAATTTTGTCGCAAATATTTATTAATATAGGGATGTGTGTTGGTTTGTTTCCTGTTGTAGGTCTTCCCCTCCCTTTTGTAAGTTATGGAGGAAGCCAGATTCTTAGTTTTTATGTTGGGCTCGGTATCTTGATGTCTTTGCAAAAAACTTATTAACATTGTTTTGAAAATTAAAATTATGTTATTATTAAAAAATATGTTAAAGAAATATTTTATTATCATCACCATTATTGTCTTTTCTTTTTTTGCTTTCCAAGCAAATGCTTTTACTAATGAAGAAATTTTAGCAAAAATAGCTTCGCTTGAAATTGAACTTACTGAATGGAAAAGTTTATTAAAAGCAAATACAGCTTCTTTTCTTTTAGAAGAAAAATCATGCCACACTGTTCCTTTGTGGGGCTGGGGATACTGTACCTTAGATTGTCCTTGTGGTGAGGGAGAGGGAGAC
The DNA here is from genome assembly GCA_964450565.1 of uncultured Candidatus Saccharibacteria bacterium. Taxonomy (GTDB): domain Bacteria; phylum Patescibacteriota; class Minisyncoccia; order Minisyncoccales; family CG1-02-41-26; genus CAYVCP01. The sequence continues at coordinate 8,948 of CAYVCP010000004.1, forward strand.
TGTAATAGTGATGATGTTTGCGAAACAGGTTATTGTGCTTATGACGTTGGATTACAATATGGGCAAGAAGCTACAGTTGATGTTTGCGAAAAAAAAGAAATAACACAAAACATTATTTCTTTAACGAATACTAAAGAACAATTGATCACAGTGAAGGGAAGGGTTTTAGACGGGTTGACAAAGCAGGGCATCAAAGGAGTTCAAATAGGATCTTTGGGAACAACAGATAAAGAGGGTAAATTTGAAATTGTAACAAACAAGATAAGTGATACCACTTTTGTTTTCAATGGGTATTTGAGTCGTTCTTTTTCAATTTGCGAAAATTGTAAAGGATATAGCTTAGCTCTTATTCTAAAAGATACAGATAACGCTACTACAATTTTCCCTATTCCAGAATCAGTAATTGATATTGGAGATTTAACACTCAATCGAGCAATGAATTTTGAGGTTTATTCAGATAGGTTTGTTCAAATTTCTTTAGAATATAAAAATGAACTTGCAAAAAGTTTGTCTTATAATCAATATCATTTTTTCCCAGATGCTTTACCTTTTGGAAAAACAATAAAAGTTAGATTAAAAGATAGGTTAGGAAATGAATATATTGATTCTTTTGTTGTTTCTAAAGAAGGTAAACAAACATTAAGTTTTCTTGATGGACAATTTATTTTTGGTTTGTGTGGTAATGGAATTTGCGAAAAAGAAGATCATACTTGTCCTATGGACTGTGAAAGTTGTACACAAGACAAGGATTGTATGTTTGGGTGTGAAGAAGGACATTGTAAAAAAGGGTTAAGTATTGTTTCTCCTAACGGAAAAGAAAAGTTAAAACAAGAATCCTATACTTATCTTGAATGGGTTCAGTCAGGGCTTGATCAGGAAACTTTTGATTTTGAACTTTTTGCTTATGATGATTCTGGTCAATTAGTAAATGATTTTGAGTATAAGATAGCAACTTCGGTAAGAGCTGTTGTAGGACAATACAAATGGCAAGTTCCGCAAATAGAAGAATATCCTTATTACAAGATTGTTGCTTATAACAAAATGTGTTTAGGGGGTAATGAGACCCTGGTGTCGTGTATGAAAAACAGATATTTAGACAAGAGTAATGATTATTTTTCTTTCTTATTGAAAACTTATGAAGTTCAAGAAGCTGGTTTAGCTTCTATCGCAGAAGCTACTTTGACGTTAGTTAGAAGTATTAAGGAGTTATTACAGAGATAATGCTTGACATTTTTTGTACGAGGAACTATAATCATAAATAAATTAAAGACATTATTTTATTTATTTTTTTGAAATTGATTAAATGAAATAGGTTTCAACCTAAGCCCCTTTTTAGTAAAGGCGGTTTTATTATTTTTATGAAAATAAAAAGTTTTTCTAAATCAAAACTTTCTTTCCATCTTCCTTATTTATTACAGCTTCAGAAAGATGGCTGGAATCAACTTTGGGATAAAGATGTCAGGGAATTATTCAAGGAGATGTTCCCTGTCCAAGACTATACAGGAAAGCAGTTTGAACTTGACTTTATTGATTTCAAACTTGAAAAACCAAAGTACAAAGATGGAGAAGATGCAAAAGAAAATGATGATTCTTTTACTTCCCCTATTAGGGTGCGTTTTTCTTTAAAAAACTTAAAAACAGAAGAGATAAAAGAACAAGAGGTTTTTTTAGCTGATTTTCCTTTAATGACTCAAGATGGTTCTTTTGTCATCAATGGTGTTGAAAGAGTAGTAATACCCCAACTAATACGTTCTTCAGGGGTGTTTTTTACTATGAGACATATTGGGGGAAGAAATTACTTTGGAGCAAAGATTATTCCTACTAGAGGAGCTTGGCTTGAATTCGAAACAGATAAGTCTGGGTTTATTGGAGTAAAAATCAATAGACAAAGAAAAGTTGCTGTTACTACAATGCTCAAAGCGTTTGGTTTGGCAGACCCTGAAAAGATTAAAAAAGAGTTTGCAAAAGAAAATAAGGGAGATATTGATTTTATAGAAAAAACTTTATCAAGAGATCCTTCTCAAAATCAAGCAGAATCTTACGTGGAGATATATAAAAAACTGAGACCCGGAGATCTTGTAAGCCCTGATGCTGCGAAAGATTTAGTCTTGAATATGTTTTGTAATTTTCAAAGATATGATTTAAGTAAAGTAGGAAGATGGAAAATATGGGAGAGATTAGGAGATCAACTGAAAAATTCAAAGAAATCAGAAGATAAGATTGAAAAGCAAGATAGAGTTTTAACTTTAGAAGATTTAACAGAAGTGATACGAGAAATTATTCGTTTAAATAACGATCCCGAAGCAAAGCCAGATCAAATTGATCACTTAGGCAATAGAAGAATTAGAAATCTATCAGAACTTTGTTCTGCAAGGATAAGGGTTGGTTTAATGAGAATGGAAAGAATCATTAAAGACAGGATGTCAACCTTAGATGCATTAACCTTAACTCCTGCACAACTTGTTAATCCGAGGCCAATGATGGCTGTGATTCAGGAGTTTTTTGCTGCAAGTCAGTTTTCTCAATTTATGGATGCGGAAAATCCTTTGGCTGAAATTGAACATAAAAGAAGGCTGACAGCGACTGGTCCCGGAGGTTTGACCAGAGAAAGAGCTGGTTTTGAGGTTAGAGACGTACAACCATCTCATTATGGAAGAATATGTCCTATTCAAACTCCAGAAGGACAGAACGTAGGACTTATTAACCATTTAGCTTCTTTTGCTAGAGTTAATCCTTTTGGATTTTTAGAGACCCCTTATTTTAAAGTTAATAAGAATAGAGTTACAGAAAGGGTTGATTATTTAACGGCAACCCAGGAAGAGAAATGTATCATTACGCATGCGGGAGTAGCAATGGATAAGGATAATAATATTACTGAAGAAGAGTTAGATGCAAGAAAACAAGGGGATCCTAGGCAAGTAAATAGAAAAGATGTTGATTATATGGACGTGTCTTCAAAGCAACCTTTTTCTGTGGCTACCTCTTTGATTCCTTTTTTACAAAATGATGATGCTAACAGAGCTTTAATGGGATCAAATATGCAGAGACAAGCCGTTCCCTTGGTTCAGCCACAAGCTCCTTTAGTAGGAACAGGGGCGGAAAGAAACGTAGCTCGTGATTCTGGGGAAGAAATTATTGCGCCAGAAAATGGCGTTGTAAAAGAAGCGGATGCAAAGCACGTTAAATTAAAAACAGAAAAAGGATTTGTAGAATTTAATTTGGAGACATTTCAAAGAAGGAATCAATATACTGTTACTCATCAAAGAACGGTAGCAAGACCAGGAGACATAGTTAAGAAGGGAGATGTTTTAGCTGATGGAACAGCTTGTGACAATGGAAGGCTCGCTTTGGGCAGAAATCCTTTGGTAGCTTTTGTTCCTTTCCGAGGAGGCAATTATGAGGATGCGATTGTTGTTTCAGAAAAAATGGTCAAGGACGATGTTTTTACTTCTTTCCATATAGAAGATTTTACTTGTGATGTAAGGGATACTAAATTAGGCCCTGAACTAACTACTTGTGATATTCCCAATGTATCCGAAGAAAGACTTAAGGACCTAGATGAAGAGGGTGTCGTGAGAATAGGAGCAGAGGCAGGTCCTAACGATATATTGGTTGGTAAAATATCTCCAAAAGGAGAAAAAACATTAACAGCAGAAGAAAGATTGCTGAAGGCTATTTTTGGTGAAAAAGCGAAAGATGTTAAAGATACTTCTTTGAGGATGGAACATGGCAAGAGAGGAAGAGTAATTAAAGTCAAAGTTTTTTCTAGGGAAAAAGGAGATAAATTAGAGCCAGGGGTTTTAAAAAGAATTAAAGTAGAAGTAGCTCAAATTAGAAAAGTGAAAGTGGGTGATAAATTAGCAGGAAGACATGGTAATAAAGGGATTATAGCTACTATTCTTCCAGAAGAAGAGATGCCTTACATGAAAGATGGAACTCCTATGGATATTGTTTTGAATCCTTTGGGTGTAGTTTCAAGAATGAATATTGGACAAATTTTAGAAACTCATTTGGGTTGGGCTGCAAAAGAGTTGGGATATTTAGCTATTACTCCTGGTATGCTTGGAGCAACAGAGGAGGATATTAAAAAAGAGTTGAAGGAAGCGGGGCTTCCAGAATCGGGACAAATTACTCTTTATGATGGTAAGACAGGGAAATCTTTTCCTGAAAAGATAACAGTTGGTGTTATGTATATGATGAAATTAATTCATATGGTTGAAGATAAAATCCATATGAGATCTATTGGACCATATTCTTTAATCACACAACAACCCTTAGGTGGTAAGGCTCAATTTGGCGGACAAAGATTTGGTGAAATGGAAGTATGGACACTAGAGTCTTATGGGGCAAGCCATACCCTGCAAGAAATGTTAACCATTAAATCTGATGATGTGCCTGGTAGGGCAGCTACTTACGAGGCTATTTTAAAAGGTGAAGAAATTAAAAAACCGAATCTTCCAGCCTCTTTTAATTTATTAATTGCTGAATTGAAATCTCTTGGTCTTAATGTGCAAGTCAAAGGAGTTGCTTTGGAATCTGGAGAAAAGGGCAAAAGAAGACCAACAAGGGAAGATAAAAAAATAGCTACTAAAGAAAAAGAAAACTTATGAAAGTATCAGACTTACAATCCATTAGAATAAAATTAGCGTCTCCGAAAGATATTTTAGAATGGTCGCATGGTGAAATTCAGAAACCAGAAACTATTAACTATAGGACTCAAAGGCCAGAAAAAGATGGTCTTTTTTGTGAAAAGATTTTTGGTCCTTCAAAAGATTTTGAATGCTATTGCGGAAAGTATAAGGGGATTAGGTTTAAGGGAATAGTCTGTGATAGATGCAATGTTGAGGTGATTAGAAGTTCTGTAAGAAGAGAAAGAATGGGTCATATCAAATTAGCAAGCCCTGTGAGTCATATTTGGTTTTTGAGAGGAGCTCCTTCAAGGATTGGTATGGTTTTAGGCTTGCCAAGTCAAAAAGTAGAAAAAGTTATTTATTTTGCTTCTTATATTATTACGAAAGTGGATGTTGAGTCAAAAAAAGATATTTTAGATGAAATTAATGAAGAATTTACCGCAAAACTAACAGAAATTAAAAAGGAAAAAACACAACCAAAAGAGAAAAAGAAACAAGAAGAGAATTTAAGAAAAATATTTGTTTTAAGAAAAGAAGAAATTTCTTCTATAGAAACATTAAGGATTTTATCAGAAGGAGAGTATAGAGACTATGCTTTAAAATATGGAGAAATATTTGAGGCAGGTACAGGATCTGAAAGTTTAAAAAAGATTTTTGAACAGTTAGATTTAAAAAAGGAAATAAAGATTTTAAAAGAACAAGCACCTGCATTAACTGCTATTAAAAAGAAGAAAGTATTGGCAAGATTAAAACTTTTTGAAGGTATGGAGAAAGCCAATGTAAGACCAGAGTGGATGTTTTTTGATGTTTTGCCTGTTTTGCCTCCTGACTTGAGGCCTATGGTACAGTTAGATGGGGGGAGATATGCTTCCTCTGATTTAAACGATCTATATAGAAGAGTTATCAATAGGAATAATAGATTAAAATATTTACTTGAAATATCGGCTCCTGATGTAATCATAAGAAATGAAAAAAGAATGTTACAAGAGGCTGTTGATGCTTTATTTGATAACAAAATGAGAAAAGGACAGATGGTTGCTTCAACCACAGGAGGAAAACGTTTATTAAAGTCTTTGGCAGATATTTTAGCAGGAAAACAAGGAAGATTTAGAAGAAATTTATTAGGGAAAAGAGTTGATTATTCTGGTAGATCAGTAATTGTGCCAGGTCCTGAATTGAATCTTTTTGAATGCGGTTTACCAAAAATAATGGCTTTAGAATTATTTAGACCATTTGTTATTAAAGTTTTGCTTGATAAAGAACTAGCCTATAACATTAGAGGAGCAGCTAGATTAATCGAAGAAGGTATTGATGAAGTGTGGGCTTCACTAGAAGATGTGGTAAAGGGAAAGTTGGTTATGTTAAATAGAGCTCCTACCTTACATAGGTTAGGTATTCAAGCTTTTTATCCAAGATTAATTGAAGGTCAAGCTATTAAGCTTCATCCATTGGTTTGCTCTGCTTTTAATGCAGATTTTGATGGAGACCAAATGGGTGTTTATGTGCCCTTATCAAAACAAGCCCAAAAGGAAGCGAGTGATTTTATGTTAGCTTCAAAGAATTTATTAAAACCAGCCGATGGTTTGCCTATTGCTGTACCTACTAAAGATATGATTATCGGTTGTTATTTTATGACAGCGTTACGAGAAGGATCATTGGGAGAGAACAAAGCTTTTTCTTCAGAAAAAGAAGTAGTCTTAGCAGAATCTCTAGGATATATTAATTTAAGGGCTAAAATAAAAGTTTTAATTAATAATAAATTGAAAGAAACTACTTGTGGCAGAATATTATTTAACCAAACCTTACCAGAAGATTATCCTTTTTATAACGAACAGGTTAATTCAAAGAAAATGTCAAAAATTATTAGCGATTTAATTGAAGTAAAAACCCAAGAAGAAGTGCAACAAACATTAGATAAGGTTAAATCATTGGGTTTTGAATATTCTACACTATCTGGTTTAAGCTGGGGTATGGATGATTTAACTGTGCCGAAAGAAAAGAAAGCTCTTATGGAAAAAGCCGAAATAGAGGTAGAAAAGATTGAAGCACATTTTGAAAAAGGATTTTTATCCCAGAAAGAAAAATCTACTAAATTAATTGAAATTTGGCAATCTGTGAAAGAGGAAATAGAAAAGTTAATACCACAAACATTGCCCAAAAATGGTCCAGTGTTTTCTATGATTGATTCTGGGGCAAGAGGTTCTTGGGCACAACCAGTTCAGATGGCAGGAATGAAGGGTCTTGTTACATCTCCTTCTGGAAGAATTATTGAACTCCCAGTTAAAAATTCATTTAAGGAAGGTTTTGATGTCTTAGAATATTTTATTTCCACACATGGAGCTAGAAAAGGAACAGCTGATACTGCTTTAAGAACATCAGCATCTGGTTATTTAACGAGGAGACTTGTAGATGTAGCTCACGAAGTTATTGTGACTGAAAAAGACTGTGGAGATAAAGAGGGCTGTGAAGTTTTGAAAGAGGATTCCGAATCTATTGGTCAAGATTTTAGATTCAAAATAGTTGGAAGGGTAACTGTCAATGATCTAAAAGTTAACAGAAAGACTATTGTTAAAAAGAATGAAATTATTGGGTGGTCTCAAGCTAAGGATATCGCAGATGATGAAAGTATTAAATCTGTAAGGGTTTTTTCTCCTTTAACTTGTAGGTCTAAAAGAAAGGTATGTCAAAAATGCTATGGTTGGGATATGGGAAGAAATGATATGGTAAGTTTGGGTTCTACGATTGGAGTTACAGCAGCTCAATCAATCGGAGAACCTGGTACACAATTAACTATGAGAACTTTTCATACTGGAGGAGTGTCATCGGTTGGAGACATTACGAGAGGTTTACCTCGTGTTGAGGAAATTTTTGAAACAAGAATTCCCAAAGGAGAAGGTGTTATGGTCTTATCAAAAGGCAAGGTTAAAGATGTAAATTTAGAGGAAGGAAAGATTAAAATTTTAGTACCTCAAAAAATAAAGTCAAAGAAGAAGGAAAAAGAAGAAATAATGGAATACACTGTCCCATTAGATTCTGAAGTTTTTGTCAAAAAGGGAGATGAGGTAGAAGTGGGCCAAGCTTTATCTCAGGGTAGTTTAGATTTAAAAAAGTTATTTAAATTGTCTGGAGAAGAACCTGCGAAGAAATATATTCTTAATGAAGTTCAGAGAATTTATTCTGCTGAAGGTATTAATATTCACGATAAACATATTGAAGTAATCGTAAGACAAATGTTTTCACGACTTAGAATCTTTGAAGTTGGGGATAGTCCATGGATTCCTGGGCATGTTGTTTCTAAAGCTGAATTAGAAGAAGTAAACGAACAATTGAAAAAAGAAAATAAAAAGTTAGCTCAAGGGAAAACTATTATTCTTGGTATATCAAGGGTTGCCTTAACATCTGATAGCTTTTTATCAGCTGCTTCCTTTCAAGAAACATCAAGAGTTTTAATAACAGCATCTTTACGAGGAGCGGAAGATAAATTACATGGTTTGAAAGAGAATGTTATGATAGGAAGATTACTTCCTGCTGGAACAAGCTATAGAGCGTCATTAAAAAATTCAGATAAGCGTTAAATACTATTGACAATATATAGTTCTGGGTATATACTTATAACAAAGGTCTAATAACAATTATAAAAATATGCCAGGATTTGACAGAACAGGTCCTTCGGGACAAGGCCCTATGACAGGTAGAGGATTTGGTATGTGTGGTGGAGGCTACGGAATGGGGAGAGGTTATGGAATGGGCAGGGGAAGAAGATTTGTATCAAGGCAAGAAGAATCAGTAATGTTAGAAGATGAATTAAAGACGTTAGAAGATGAAGTCAAAGCTATAAAGGAGCGTTTATCAGAAACAAAAGGGTCTAAATAAAACAAAAGTCCTGCCTCTTCGGGGCAGGGCTTGTCCCTTATAAAAACTATGCCAAGACCAAGACTTTGTAGAAAAGTTAGGTTTAACCCACAAATTACTTATTTCAAACCTCAAGGTGTTCCTATGAGGTTTTTAGAGGTGGTGGAATTAACTCACGAAGAGCTTGAAGCTTTAAGACTAAAGAATATAGAAAACCTTGATCAGATTAAAGCAGCTAAATTAATGCAAACTTCACAAAGTACTTTTCAAAGAATTTTAGCTTCTGCCTACAAAAAGATATCAGAAGCTCTAATAAGAGGTAAGGCTATCGCAATTAAATAATCTTGCTCTTTAGGCCTTTTTTGTGTTAAAATTTTAAAATGGTAAAGAAAAAAAGAAAAAGGCCAAAGACTTTAAAATCACTTTCTAGAAAAAATAAGAAAGAAAAGGATCCTCTTTTCACTTCGCGTATGAAGAGATGGATTGTTTCTGTTTTGATGATTTTGTTAGGAATTATTATAGTTTTTTCTTTTTTTGAAAAAGCAGGCTCTTTCGGAGTTTTGGTTTATAAAATATTTGACTACCTTATTGGCAAAACTGTCTATTTTATTCCCTTTTTACTTTTTCTAGGAGGTTTTCTAATGATGAGACCGAAAAGAAAAAGAATTACAGCAACTATTTTAGTTGGTTTTTTTCTATGCTTATTTGGGATATCAGGAATTTTAGCATCGAAAAATATTGATTTAAATCAGGGGGGGCTATTGGGTAATTTATTAAGCTGGCCTCTTTTAAAATATTCTAGCTTGGTTATTACAATGATTGTTTTTTCTGCTTTAATTCTTATTGGTTTATTAATTTTTTATGAGACAATACCTAAAAAAGGAAAGAAAGAAAAGATAGAAAAGGAAATAGAAGATGAAGCGAAAGAAGATGTGAAAGAAGAAAAAGAGGTTGAAAAGAAGCGACCAAAGTTTGAAGTAAAACCAGTTGAGATTGTAAGAAAGAAGGCGGAAGCTATTGTTGTGAAAAAAGATAAAGAAAAAAAGAAAGAAGAAATTTCTGTTTTAGACGAAGAGTATAAAATGCCCCCCTTAGATCTTTTAGATACTAAGGAAGAGGTTCCATCAAGTGGTAATGTTGAATACAATACAGAGGCAATTCAAAGAACTTTACAGAATTTTGGTATTTCAGTTGAAATGGCAGAAGTTAACATAGGTCCTACTGTGACCCAATACACCTTGAAACCAGCAGAAGGTGTAAAGCTTTCTCGCCTTACTTCTTTAAATAATGATTTAGCTCTTTCTCTGGCAGCCCATCCAATTAGAATAGAAGCACCTATCCCAGGAAAATCTCTTGTTGGGATTGAGGTACCTAATAAATCTAGGGTTTCTGTAAAAATGGGTAGTTTAATTAGTGATTCAGTGTTCCAAGGGTCAGTACCATTAACATTGGCTTTGGGCAGAGATGTGATGGGATTTCCTTTATGCGCTGATTTAGCAAGGATGCCCCATATGCTCGTTGCAGGAGCTACAGGATCTGGAAAAACAATTTGTTTGAACTCTTTAATTTTAAGTTTAATTTTTAGAAATTCTCCTAAGTTATTAAGATTAATTTTAATTGATCCAAAAAGGGTGGAGTTTCCTATATATAGTACATTACCTCATCTTCTAACTCCCGTTATCTTGAATGCCAGAAAAGCAGTTAATGCTTTAAATTGGCTTATCGGTGAAATGGAAAGAAGATTTGATGTTTTGAAAGAGTTCGGTGCAAGAGATATTTTAACTTATAATTCTTCTTTAAAAAAGAAACCAAAAGAAGATTTTGAGATTATGCCTTACATAGTATTGGTTGTAGATGAGTTAGCAGATCTTATGATGTCTAGAGGAAAAGAGGTGGAAGCGTCTATTGTTAGATTAAGCCAGTTATCTCGTGCTGTTGGAATTCATTTGGTTTTAGCAACCCAACGTCCTTCTGTTGAAGTTATTACTGGTTTGATTAAAGCTAATATCACAACGCGTATCGCTTTTCAGGTAGCGAGTCAAATTGACTCACGGACTATTTTAGATACAGCAGGTGCTGAAAAGTTATTGGGTAGAGGAGATATGCTTTTTATATCATCAGAATTTTCTAGGCCCAAAAGAATACAGGGCGGTTTTGTTTCTTCTATTGAATTAAAGAAGGTAGTTGATTTTATTTCCAAAGAAAATGTTCCTGAAGAGAGAAAAGATATAGAAGAAGAATCTGCTGATGAAAAGGCAGGTTTAATGCCAACCCACAGTTCTACAGGAGAAGAGATTGCTAATTTTTCAGCTAGAGATGAGCTTTACGAAGAAGCAAAAGAACTGGTTATACAATTTCAAAAAGCTTCTGCTTCTCTATTGCAAAGAAGACTGCAAATAGGTTATGCTAGGGCTGCCCGCATTCTTGATATGTTAGAAGAGGATAATATTGTAGGACCTCAAGATGGAGCGAAACCACGGGCGGTTTATTCGGGTAAAGATAGTGCTGATGAAGATGGTTTTATTGATGCTGCTAAAGTAGAAGTTGAATAATCAAAATATATGAAGAAAAAAAATAAAGAGGAACAAAGTCACAACTTAGAAGAGGCTTTGAATGAAATAAAGCAAAGGTTTGGAGAGGGTGCTATTATGCAGTTAAGTGGCATAAGAAAGGTGGATGTAGACGCTGTTTCTTCTGGTTCTCTTTCTTTAGACCTAGCTCTTGGGGTAGGAGGGGTACCCAGAGGTAGAATCATTGAAATTTATGGCTCTGAGTCTTCTGGTAAAACCACTCTAGCTTTGCATATCTTAGCTGAAGCTCAAAAAAAAGGTGGTGTGGGTGCTTTTGTTGATGCAGAGCATGCTATGGACCCAGACTATGCAAAGAAGATTGGAGTAAACACTAAAACACTTCTTATCTCTCAACCAGATTCTGGAGAACAAGCATTACAAATTGTAGAAACATTAGTAAGGTCTGGAAGCGTTGATGTGATTGTTGTGGATTCTGTTGCTGCCTTAACCCCCAAAGCAGAGGTAGAAGGAGAAATAGGAGATCAGCATATTGGAAGGCAAGCTAGGTTATTGTCTCAAGCTATGAGAAAATTAGCTAGCGTAGTTTCACAAACCAAAACGATAGTTGTTTTTGTGAATCAAACAAGAATGAAAATAGGTGTTATGTTCGGTAATCCAGAGACAACTCCTGGAGGTATGGCTTTAAAATTTTATTCTTCTGTAAGGGTTAATTTGAAAAGGGTAGCTCAGATAAAGCGTGGGGAAGAAATTACCGGTTCTAGAATAAGAGCTAAAATAGTAAAGAACAAAGTTGCTCCTCCTTTTAAAACCACAGAATTTGATATATATTGGAACGAAGGTATTTCTAGAACAGCTGATTTAATCAATACAGGATTGAAATATGACGTTGTCCAGAAATCAGGTTCTTGGTATCAATACAATAAACAAAAACTTGGCCAAGGCATAGAAGGAGCCAAGGATTTCCTAAGAGAAAATCCAAAAATAGAATCTGAAATTAAGAAATCAATTCTAAAGGAAGTAAAATAAAACGATCCCTTTTTGGGAGTTGTTTTATTTATCTTATGTAAGGAATAAGAGCCATAAATCTAGCTCGTTTAATTGCTTGAGCTAATTTTTTTTGATGGCTTTGGCAAACTCCTGTCTTTTTTCTTGATTTGATCTTTCCAGACAAAGCCACAAAACGATTCAAAACATGAACATCTTTAAAGTTGATTGATTTTTTATTTTTTTGGCAGAAATAACAATGCATATATTTTAAAATGGAATATCTTTAACGTCTATTTCGTCTTTTGCTGTTGGTTCATCTTCCTGGATTACAGGAATGTTCTCTTCTTTTTTCGGTGTCTCTACTTGAGGAGATGGTATGGGGGTTTCTGAAGATGATTGATTGGTTCTTCTTGGACCTAACTGCATTCTTTCCCCTATTACTTCTGTTTTATAATGTTTTTGTCCATCTTGAGAATCCCATGTTCTTGTTTGTATTCTTCCTTCAATTAGAACCATAGAACCTTTCTTTAGGTATTGTGTTGCTGTTTCAGCAAGTTTGCCGAATAAAACAATGTTATGGAATTCAGTTTCTTCTCTTTTTTCTCCTTTAGAAGTAAAGTGTCTATTTGTAGCTACAGTAAAATTAGCTACAGGATCTCCTGAAGGTAGACTTCTCCTTTCAGGGTCTCTTGTTAAATTGCCTAGGACAAATGCTTTGTTTAAATTCATAAATTTATTCTTCTAAGACCTTTTCCAGTTCTTGCTCTATTTTTTTCATATCTGACTTCTTTTCTTTCTTTTCTTCTAGTTTTTCTTCTGGTTTTATCGTTATAGATTCTTCTTCTTTTATTTTATTAATTAATATAAATCTAATGATGTTTTTTTCTTGTCTAATCTTTTTTTCTATTTCTTTTGGATTATCTGATGCAAACTCTTTTGAATAAAGGAATGCTCCTGTTTTCTTTTCCACAGGATAAGCCAACACTATTTTTCTAGCTTTTTCAGATGAAGAAATTCCCAAAATTTCATTTAATTTATTTTCTTCTACTTCAAGCGAAGCATCATCTAGGTCTGGCGTTATTAAACAAGTTAGTTCGTAGTTTTTCATATATTCTTATTTTACCCAAAAGCCTTGAAAAGTCAACTTTTTTGTTATAATATAGGTGGGATTGAAAGGAGGTGTGAACGATGCCATTGTATTACATAAGAAAAGAAAGTCCCTTGCAAAATGTTTTAAAAATTCTTAAGAGGGTTGTAATAGAGAAAAAGAAATTATTTGCTCCTGAAAGAGAACGGGAGTAAAAGGAATAGGTCCGCTATTTAGAGTTATAGAAGTAGTGGGCCTATATTTTTGTTGAAAAAAGGTCTTTTTCTTGATATAATTATCATTATGATAGTAGAATCTTTTTCTGGCATAAGAGGTATATATGGAGAAGATATTACAGAAGAAATAGCTCAAAAGTATGCTATTAGTTATTGTAGAGAGTTTAAACCCTCTGTTTTGGTTATAGGGGGAGATTCAAGGAGTTCTACTGCTTCTTTGAAAAAAGCAATTATTCAAGCATTAGACGTTGAGAAGATAATAGATGTTGGCGTTTTACCGGTGCAAACAGTTGAACATGCTGTTTTTTCTTTTTCAGCTGATGGCGGATTTTATATCTCAGCTTCTCATAATGAGCCAGAATATAATGGATGGAAAATGCTCAAAAAAGATGGTTCTATTTTATACGAAGAACAAGCAAATAAAATTATTGAAAGAGTCCATAATTTTAAAGAAGAAATTATCTTTAAAGATAAAGAAATTATTGATAAGTCTCAAGAAGCTAAAGATAACTATATTAGTTATCTTTTGCAAAAACTAGGAGATGAAGCTGTTAAAAAGATAAGAGAAAAGAATTTTAAGGTTTTAGCAGATCCTAACGGAGGAAGTTCAATAAATATTCTACCTATTTTATTTGAAAAATTGAATGTTAAAGCACACATTATAAACAAAAACTTAGGTGAATTTAAAAGAAAGGTAGAGCCCAATAAAGAAAGCTTGAGTTATTTAAAGGACAAGGTAAAAGATTATGATTTTGCGTTTGGCTTTGACGCTGATGCTGATAGAGTAGAATTCGTTTTAAAATCTGATCACAGAATGTCAGGACAATATGTTCTTGCTTTAGCTTGTGACGCTTTATTAAAAGGAACAAAAAACCAGGTAGTTGTTGTAAATGATGCTACCTCTTGTTTGGTGCGTGATGTTATTAAAAAACATCATGCTGTCATTAAAGAAACAGAAGTTGGTGAAATTAATGTTGTCGTTGAAATGGAAAAACAAAAGAGTATTGTTGGGGGAGAGGGGTCTAACGGTGGCGTTGTGGTTTCTCCTATTAAATGTAGAGACGGGATTATGACAACTTGTTTAATTTTTAAAATTATGGCTCAAGAGAATAAGTCTTTAGTTGATATTGTAAGTGAATATCCAAAATACTATTCCAAAAGAGATAATTTACGTTGTTCAAATCCTCTTTCTGTTAAAAACAGCATAGAGGAATATTTTAAGGATTATAAGATTAAGAAGACTGGTGATGAAACGGGCGGTATGAAGATAATGTTTGACGATAATTCTTTTTTATTTTTTAGACAATCAAAAACAGAGGCAGAGGTATTTCGGATTATAGCTGATGGTGATGATGAACATAAAGTGACAGAAATGTTACAAAAAGGCATCGAACTATTCAAAAAATATGCATAAACACATTTTTAGACCATATGATATTAGGGGTATTTATCCCACAGACCTTAACGAGGAGATTGCCTATAAAGTAGCAAGAGCTCTTGTTGAATTATATCCTCATTCAAAAAAGTTAGTGTTAGCTAGGGATTCTCGATTAAGTTCTCCTAACTTAGCTGAAGCAGTAAGAAGTGGGTTAATTGATTCTGGCGTTGATGTTATTGATCTTGGCTTGGCTCCAGACCCTTTATTCTATTTTGCTCTCAAATACTATCATTTTGATGGTGGAATTGTAGTCTCTGGTTCTCATAATCCAAAAGAGTATAACGGTTTGAATATAGACATACGTCTTTCTGCAGATAAAGAGACAGAAGGTGTTGTGTTAGATAATTTAGAGAAGATTAAAAAAAGAGTGTTTGAAGAGAGACCATTTGAGAAGAAAGATAAATTAGGTAATGTCATTAATAAAGATCTTTCAGAAGAATATATCAACTATGTTTCAAAAAGAATTAAGCTAAAAAAACCTTTAAAAATTATAATTGATGTTGGTAATGGTGCTTGTGGATTATTGCCAGAAAAAATGTTTAAGAAATTAGGTTGTGAGGTAACAACTCTTTTTGCAGAACCAGACGGTAATTTTCCTAACCATATTCCTGATCCTTATAAAGAAGAGAATGTTAAAGAAATTGAGAAAACTGTTTTAAAGGAAAAAGCTGATGTTGGTTTTGCTTTTGATACTGATGGAGATAGGGTTGCTCCTATTGATGATAAGGGTAGGGTAGTTTCTGGAGATTTTTGTTTAACAATGCTTGCCAGAGAGTCTTTAGAAAAAAAGAAAGGACCTATTGTTCATTGCATGAGAGCTCCTCAAGCCTTATTAGATGAAATGAAAGAAAAGGATGTTAAAACTCATTTCTCAGTTTCTTTTCATACAGCAGTGTCTCAGAAGATAATAGAAAAAAATGCCGTATTTGGTGGAGAAGTAACTCATCATTATTTTTTTCCTTTAGATTATTACTTGGTTGATGAAGCCTTATTTGCTGCTTTAAAACTAGCAGAAATAGCATCAAAACATGAAAGTTTTGCCGATTACATTGATTCTTTACCAAGATACCATGCGAGTCATGAGGTATTTGTTACCACCCCAGACAATCAAAAGACAGAGATTATAAATAAACTACAGCAGTACTTAAGAGATAATAATTATAATTTTATTGATATTGATGGAGCTAGAATTATTTTTCCAAATGGTTGGGCTTTAGCTAGACAATCAAACACGAGTCCTTTTATTAAATGTAGGTTTGAAGGAAGAAGTAAAGAAGATTTGATTACAATAGAAAAGGAATGTCTTGATATCTTTGAAAAAGTAGGTATTCCTATAACAAAAGAGACCTATACTGAATTAGGTCTTAAGAAATAAGTACCGGTCCAAACACTATGGTTTGAACCGGTATTTCTTCCTTCTATTTCAGGATACCCCAAAATAAGAAGGAAAATGTCAAAAGAAACCATGA
>CAYVCP010000005.1:0-1903 GCA_964450565.1 uncultured Candidatus Saccharibacteria bacterium
ATGCCACTTCATCAATTTCTTTTGATATTGCAGAAAGATATCCTTCCCAAGAAGTTTTAGGAGTAGGGGACTTGGTAGTAATTGATGAGATTAACCCAGGATATGTTAAAAAATCATCAGTAGCATACGAACCATCTATTCTCGGAGTTGTTTCTTATAAGCCAGCTATCGCAATGGAAGGGTCTACTTTATTGCTTGCCCCCAAGGGAGAAGCAACCTCAACCAACCCTTATATCGTTTTAGCTGGAAGAGTTTTGGTGAAAACGACTCAAGACAACGGACCTATTCAGATTGGAGATCCTTTAACTTCTGCTTCATCAAGTGACGGTATGGCTATGAAAGCAACATCTGCTGGTAGGATAATTGGATATGCCCTAGAACCTGCTACTACTAGTTCGGTTGCAGTTCTTACATTTATTAATCCGAGCTGGCAAGGGAATGATTTAAGCGTCCAACTAGCAGAGATAAAAGATGTAATTGATATTACATCTGCTCCAACAGAATATCCTTCTATTTTAGTCGGAGCAAATGGAAATGTGGCTATTGGAATTAGCACAACAACAGGAGATGTAAAATTAGATATAGCTGGGGGCATAAGATTTGCTGGAAAATTAATTCTTAGTCCAACTTCTACGCAAATAATTTCAGAAACAGTAGATACAATTATAGTAGACGACACTACTCGCATTAAGATAATGACAACAAGCATAGAAGACATTATGTTAGACTCTTCGCCTACTATTTTAGATGGTAAAGATGGTCAGATTGTAATTATTGAAGTAGCTAGCTCTACGAGTGCTATAGTTTTACAAGATGAAAGTCAACTTGCTGGAAGTAATTTAAAACTAGGGACTCTTAATCGTAGTTTAAGTAATAAAGATAATTTAGCTTTAATGTTTGATGGTGAACATTGGGTAGAGTTATGGTTCTCTGGAAATAGTAGTGCTGATTATGCTGAAATGTATAAGATCCAAGAAGACGTTAAAGAAGGAGATGTTGTCAGTTTCTCAGATGATTACTTGAAGGTTAAAAAAGCAAAGATAGGGGATCAAGATATTGCTGGTGTCGTATCAGCACAACCGGCTTATCTGATTGGAAAAAATCTAGAAGATGAGATGCAATTGCCAGTAGCTTTAGAAGGAAGAGTTCCTGTTAGGGTTTCTCTTGAGGCAGGAGAAATTAAGAAAGGGGATTTATTAGTCCCTGCTACAAAAGCGGGCTTTGCTATGAAATATAAGGAAGATTATATTATTGCACAAGCGAGCTCAACTGAAATAGTTCCTGTAATTGGTATAGCTTTAGAAGATTTTTCTGGAATTTCTAATGAACCAGAATTCTTGCAAAACAACTATCAAACTTTAGAAATTACATTTAAACAAAATATTGATAAAAGCACTATTAATAAGTTTTTAGCAAAGTATAGAGCTAAAATAAATAGCTTTTCTGATAACAATTTTGTCGGTATTGAGCTTAGGGGTGGTTACAAGGAAGAATGTGCGAAAGAGGAAATTATTGATAATATTAAATTGATTTCCGAAAGAACAGAAACAGTCAGTAATCCTGAGTATAAGAAAGAATTATCAGAAAGTATTATGGTTATGATGAAGTCTGGATACTTAGATATTCAACAAACTATAAAGGATACAGAACTTACAGTTATAGAGGGAGAACAAGGAGGAATTGTAAATTATGACACTTTAAAAGTGGGTAAGTTAGAGGTTGATGAAATTCAAGTAGGTTCTCAAGATAAACCAACTGGTATTACTATTTTTGATGCAGAAACTGGAAAACCTTTTTGTATTACCATTAAGAGTGGAGAAATGAAGCATATCCCAGGAGAGTGTGTGTCTTATAAAACAAACCAAGAAGAACCAGAGGCAACAACAACACCAGAAGTAATACC
>CAYVCP010000005.1:2003-8492 GCA_964450565.1 uncultured Candidatus Saccharibacteria bacterium
TCCTCAAGAAGAACCAGAGGCAACAACAACACCAGAAGTAATACCTCCTCAAGAAGAACCAGAGGCAACAACAACACCAGAAGTAATACCTCCTCAAGAAAATTAGCAAAATGATATTTAAAGGCCTTACATATATATAGCAATTTGAAGCATGACACATAGGGCTTGCCTTGTTACGTTATTTCAGTTAAAATTAAAAAAGTCATAGTTAATTTATATACTTATATGTTCAATAAAATAATCAAGTGGTGTATTTATTTAATGGTATTTTTGGTTCCTTTGTTTTGGCTTCCTATTACCCTAGAGTCCTTTGAATTCAATAAAGGTTATTTAATGTTTTTTCTTGTTTCTATTGGGGTTTTAGTATGGTTAGGGCGTATGATTTTCAGAGAGAAGCAAGTTAAGATTAAAACCTCGTTATTGGATCCTTTTATCCTTTTGTTTCTATTGATTATGATACTTTCTTCTTTATTATCTGTTGATAGAATTTCAAGTATTTTAGGTTTTTACGGAAGATTTTGGCCTTCTTTAGTTGGGACGTTGAGTTTAGGAGGGTTTTATTTTCTTGTAACCAATAATGTTAAAACGCAACAAAAAGAAGGAGAAACTAATGCTACCTTGGTAGGTATTATTAAATCATTTTTATTCAGCTCTTTTCTAGTTATTTTCTTTTCTTATTTTTCTATTTTTGGTTTGTTATCAAAATTAAGTGAGAAATGGAATTTACCACGAGCAATGAGCTTAACCACTTTTAATCTTTCGGGCGGTTCTTTGGAAGGATTAAGTCTCTTTTGTGTCTTTATCTGTGTATTAACAATTCTTCTCTTGGCTTTAAGGGGCAAAGGAGGAGTACTTACAGAAAAACATAATGCTGTGCCTTTTTATATACTTTTATTCTTGAGTTTGGGCGTTATTATGATTGTAGGTTTTCAGGTGGCATGGATTACCTTGGTAATTAGTTTGGTTTTATTCCTTCTTTTCTCTTTTTGGAAAAGAGTTTTTAAAGAGAATGTAAATAAATTAAGTTTATCTATATTCTTTATTCTCATTGGGCTAATTTTCATTTTCTTTAATCCGATAAGAAACTTACTACCACAAGATACAGCTATCAATAACTTACCTGCTGAAATTCTTTTAACTCAAAAGGCAAGTTGGAGTTTGGCTTGGCAAGGATTGGGAGATCATCCTATAGTTGGGGCAGGGCCTTCTAATTTTGTTTATACATTTGCTAAGTTTAAACCAGCAGGGTTTTTACAAAGTCCTTTTTGGCAATTAAGGTTTGATAGATCTGGAAGTTATTTGGCAGAACTTTTATCTGATACTGGTATCTTAGGAATGCTGAGTTATCTTTTAATGATTGGAATGTTTTTACTGGTCTCTTATTTCTTTATATCTAGTTTTAAAAAAGAATCCATGATAGCAAAGGAGGATCCTTTGATATCTAAAGAAGAAAAAAAGATTTTAGTCTTACCATTCTTGCTTAGTTTTATCAGTTTAGTTGTTATTCAATTATTTTATTACCAAACAACTATTTTAGCTTTAAGTTTTTGGCTCATTATGGCTCTGGGTGTTGTATCCTGGGGTGGTGGTAGCAGGAAAGAAAGAGTGTTTTCTTTTAAGGATTTTCCTGAGTTAGGTCTTTTATTTAGTATTGTTTTTTGGGTTTGTTTAATTGGGATTATGTTCGCTTATTTCACAATGGGTAAATATTACGTAGCTGATGCGATGTATAAAAAGTATTTAATTAGTCCATCAGACAATTTGTCTCAGCTGAAGAAAGCGTCACAATTAGCTCCAAAAAGAACAACCTATCATCTTGTTTTAGCAAATGATTATATGGACAGAGCACAAGAAGAGCTTGCAAAAGAAGGGCCAGATCCTCA
This sequence comes from uncultured Candidatus Saccharibacteria bacterium, assembly GCA_964450565.1. GTDB lineage: Bacteria > Patescibacteriota > Minisyncoccia > Minisyncoccales > CG1-02-41-26 > CAYVCP01. Next base: position 3,887 of record CAYVCP010000005.1, read on the forward strand.
GGTTATTGCTGATTTTGTAGCTTCTTCTGTTGATGAAGTAAAGATTTCTTTAGCACAAAGTCCTAATCGGGTTGTGTCTCATGAAATGGCAGGTATTGTTTACAGGGGAATTAGGGGAATGGCTCAGGGAGCAGAAGAGTGGGCTATTAAAAGTTTTGAAAAAGCTTTAGAATTTGAGCCAAGTAATGCTGTTATTCTAACTGAACTTGGTAAATTATATCTAAAAACAGACGTAGAAAAAGCAAGAGAGAATTTCTTAAAAGCAGTTGAAGCAAGAACTTCTTATTTCGATGCTCAAATGCAATTAGTGTTATTGGACGAGCAAGAGGGAAATATAGAAGCATCAAAAGATAGATTAGAAGAGCTTGTTGAAATTAGTCCTTTTTCTACTGAAGCTAGGTTTCAATTAGGTAGAATTTATTATAATAATAGTGATTATGATAATGCTAAACAGCAATTTGAAGCTGTGCTTACATTATTTCCGAACCATTCTAACTCTCTTTATTCTTTAGCGTTGGTTTATGAAAAGAAGGGAATGAAAGAGGAAGCTTTAATAGCTTTAAGAAAGGTTTTAGAATTAAATCCAGGAGTTGAAAGTGTTCAAGAAAAAATTGCAGATATTGAAGCTGGTAATCTTAACATAGAAGAGCTTGTTGTAGAAGAAGTAGAAGAGCTAGATTTAGGTCCTGTTCCAGGGGATTCTCAAGAATAAAAATGCAAAAAGAGGTTAAACAAAAGAAAGAAAACGTGCTACCCTCATTAAAATCAAGAAAGATTAAGATTAAGGTAATCGGTCTAGGAGGGGGAGGGGCTTCGATTATTTCCGAAATGGCTCATAACCTAACAAATGTTAATTTTCTTGTAGCAGACACTGACCAAAAAACAATTAAAAAAGTAAAAAGGGGTTTAAAAGTAATGATATTCGGAGATAAGGTAGCTCATTCTATGGGAACAGGAATGGATACTGACCTAGCATTTAAGGCAGCTATCTCTGAAAAAGATAAAATTCAAAAAGTTTTTCAAGACCAAGACTTAAGTATCTTGGTTGGTTCTTTGGGTGGAGGAGTAGCTTCAGGAGCAGGTCCTGTTTTCGCTGAAGTAGCAAAAAATGCAAGAAATATTTCTCTTGGAATTTTTACTCTTCCTTTTGAGTTTGAAGGAGAAAAAAAGATGAAAATTGCTAAAAGAGCTATATCTCAATTGCAAGAGAATTTATCTGGTATTATTGTGGTGCCTAACGAAAAGATTCTACACCTTACTGACAAGAAAATGCCTATGCAAAAAGCTCTTTCTTTTTTAGATACTATTTTTTCTGATTGGTTAAGCGATTTAATTTCTGTTATTCTAAAACCGAGTTTAATTAATATTGATTTTGCCGATCTTAAAACAATATTAAAAGATAGAAAGCATCAACTATTTTTTTCTCAAGTTGAAGCACAGGGATTAAATAGAGCGGAAGAGGTTGTGAAGAAGATTTTTCAGAATCCTATTTTTGACACAGCTCCAAAAGGAGTAAACAGAATCTTGTTTAATATTACGGGTGGCAAAGATTTAAAGTTAAAAGAGGTGGAATTGATTTCAAAAGCAATAGCTGGACTAAATCAAAGAGCTAAAATAGTTTTTGGAATTTCTGAAAATCCTAAGTATAAAGGAAAGATTAAGATTATATTACTTGCTGTCAGTGATTTTGAAAAGAAAGAAAAACAGAAAGAAAAGAAAATTGTTATAGTAAAAAAGAAGTGTAATGGAAAGAAAAAAGAAAATAAAAAGATAGAGAAAAAGAGGAGGTCTGCTATTGAAGTGAAAAAGGCAGAAGAAAAAGAGACCGAAAGAGAATGGGAGACTGAATCAAAATGGGATGTTCCTGCTTTTTTAAGAAATAAAAAAGAATAATATGGAAATAAAAAAAGCAATTATACCTGCTGCTGGTTTAGGAACAAGGTTTTTGCCTTTGACTAAAAATCAGCCCAAAGAAATGCTTCCCTTGGTCGATTCTCCTTTAATATCTTATGTTGTTAAAGAAGCAAAAGAATCTGGGATAGATCAAATTAATTTAATCCTATCAGACGAAAAGAAAGTCATTATGGATTATTTTAAAAAGAAATCAAAGTGCGAGAATTTTTTAAAGAAAAGAAACCAAAAAGATCGTTTAGATATTATTCAAAGAGAGCAAGATTATTTTTCTAAAATTACTTTTTCACAAAGTATACAATCAATCCCAAAAGGAGATGGAGACGCTGTCTTGAGAGCTAAAAAGAATATTGGGAAAAGTCCTTTTGCTGTGTTGTTCCCTGACGATATTTTCTTTGGAAAACAGCCTGCTTTAAAAGAACTTATAAAAGTATTTTCTACATCACAAAAACCTGTAATTGGTTTGAAAAGAGTTACCAAGGATAAGCTATCTTCTTATGGGGTTGCTAAAGTAGAAAAAATAGCTCATAAGATTTATAAAATAAAAGGAATTGTTGAAAAACCAGAAAAAGGCAAAGAGCCTTCTGATTTGGCTTTTTGTGGAAGATATGTCTTTACGGTTGAGATTTTTAATTATTTATCTAAAACAAAACCGAACAAAAAAGGAGAAGTCATAATAGCTGAAGCTTTGAATCAAATGCTTAAAGACGGTAAAACAATTTATGGTGTTGAGATAGAAGAAAAATGGTTAGAGTGTGGTAAAACAATTGATTGGATAAAATCAAATTTGTTTCTAACGGCTCAACATCCAGAATATGGCCCTATAATAAAAGAGTATTTAAAAACATTCAAAAGAAAAACATGAAAAAAGTTACAAAAGATTGTTTAAGAGAAGTTTTTCAAAAGAGGAATTCTTTCTCTTCTAAATATGATAATGGATTTTTATTGATTCTAGGTGGTGGGGAATATTACACGGGAGCCCCTGCTATTTCTGGTCTTGCTGCTTTGAGAAGTGGTGTTGATATGGTTAGAATTATGGCTCCCAAGAGAGCATCTGATATTATTGCTTCTTTTTCTCCTAACCTAGCTACTTTTTCTTTAAAAGGAGATCTATTAGAAGAAGAGGATCTTGTTGATATGCTTTCTTTAACAAAAGCAGCAGAAAACGTTGCTAAAGATAAGGTTGCTGTGTTAGTTGGTGGTGGCTTGGGAAGATCACTAACTACCCAAAAAACGGTTGCAGATTATTTAACCCAAATAAAAGTAAAAAAGATTATTGATGCTGATGGCATTTATGCAATAGCTGATAACCCTTTGTTAGCAAAAGGATGTTTAGTCACTCCTCGTATTCATGAGTTTTTTGTGTTAACTAAAAAAGATATTCAGAATTTATCTTTTGAAGAGAAATCAGTAATTATTCAAGAAGAAGCCTTGAGATTGGGTTGTGTAATGCTTTTAACAGGAGAAAAAGATATTATTTCAGATGGTAAGGAAACATTTTTTAATGAGACGGGTAGTCCGTGCATGACAGTGGCGGGAACAGGGGATACTTTATCTGGAATTGCTGGTAGTCTTATCTCTCAAGGTATTGATTTATTTTCTGCAGCCAAAGCATCTGCTTTTTTAAATGGCATGGCAGGAGAGAGGTCTGCTAAGAAATTTGGCGTTGGTATGCTTAGCACTGATTTAATTGAAGAAATTCCTTTGCTTATTAAAGAATATGGTGTTTGATTTAATTATAATTGGATCTGGTCCTGCTGGAATTACAGCAGGTATTTATGCTGCTAGAAAAAAAATGAAAACCTTGCTTATAGCAAAGGATTTTTTAGGTCAGGTAGGAAAAACATTTGAAATAGATAATTGGCCAGGAAGCCCTAATATAAAAGGAGCAGAGCTTATTGGGTCATTTGAAAAACACTTACGTAAATTTGAAGTTACGATAGAAGAAAAAGAAGTTTTTAAAATAGAGAAAAAAGATGATTATTTTTTTATTAACGAAGACGAGTTTGCTTCACAAACAATGATTGTTGCAACGGGAGCTACTCCTAGGCGTTTAAAAGTAGCAGGAGAAACAGAATTTTTAGGAAAAGGCGTATCGTATTGTTCAATATGTGACGCTCCATTTTTTAAAGATAAAAAGGTAGCTATTGTTGGGGGAGGAAATTGTGGTTTTGAAGCAGCCCTTGATTTAAAGATATATGCTAAAGAAGTTTACATAATTGAAAAGACAAATAGGATTATAGCAGATAAGATATTACAAGATAAAGCTAATCAAAAAGGGATTAAAGTTTTGCTTAATGAAGAGATTAGAGAAATAAAAGGGGATGCGATGGTTGAGAGTATTGATCTTTTACAGTTTGAGATGGATATTGATGGTGTTTTTGTTGAAATAGGCCATATCCCTGCTTCTTATCTCTTAAAAGACTTGGTTGAATTGAACAAGAAAGATGAAATTATAGTAGATCCAGAAACACTTGCAACAAACGTAAAAGGATTATTTGCTCCTGGTGATGTAAATAATCTAAAGTATAAGCAAATTATCACAGCAGCTTCAGAAGGAGCTAGGTCGGCATTAAGTGCTTTTGAATATTTAAAAAATGTCTAAAATTATTTCTATTAAAGCAAGAGAAGTTTTAAATTCTAAGAATGATAAAACAGTTGAAGTAGTTTTAGAAACCACAAAAGGAAAGTTTAC
>CAYVCP010000005.1:8592-25153 GCA_964450565.1 uncultured Candidatus Saccharibacteria bacterium
ACTCAAGAATTTATGCTTGTTTTAAAGGAAAGGTCTTTAAAGGAAAGTTTAAACACAGGCATAGAAATTTATACTCATTTAAACAATAGTCTTAATGAAAAATATGGGGCTTTGGAGACAGGCCTTGAAGGGGGACTGATACCTCCTTTAGATGAAACAGAACAAGTGCTTGATTTAATTATGGAATCAAAAAAGGGCAATACTAGCTTCTTTCTTGATATGGCTGCTTCTGAATTCTTTGAAAATAATCAATATAATTTTGAAGAACAAAGTTTTTCTAAAAAAGAAATGGTACATTATTATTTAAATTTGAAGAAGAAATATCCGATTGAATTAATAGAAGATCCCTTTAGCTTACAAGACTTAGAATCATGGAAAATGTTACATAATAATAATGTTTATGTTGTAGGTGATGATCTATTGGCTACTAACACAAACAGAATGAAAGAATATTCTTCCCTTTGTAATGCTATGATTTTAAAACCTAATCAGGTAGGGACAGTGACAGAATCAATAGAAGCAGCAATTTTGGCAAAACAGCTTTCTTGGAAAGTTATTGTTTCTCATAGAGGGGGAGAAACTTGTGATTCTTTTATTGCTGATTTTGCTGTTGGGGTTGGAAGCGATTTTGCTAAATTAGGAGGGCCTTTTCAGAAACAAAGAAAAATTAAATACGATAGGCTTCTTGCAATAGAGCAAGAATTATGCTAAAATAACGATATCAAAAATAAATATATGGAAATAAAAAATATTATTATAGTTGTTTTGTGCGTAGTAGTGGCTGGTTTACTTTATTTAAATTTTGGGGTAGGTTCAAAAGTATTGACACCAGAAGAGGCAGTAAATTCAGCGTTAGCTTACATTAATAATGTTATGTTATCAGGTGTTGCAGAAGCTACTTTAGAAGGTGATATTACAGAAGAAGCTGGTAATTATAAGTTTGAAATGAAAATAGGGGAAGAACAATTTCCTGCTTATGTTGCTAAAAATGGAGAGCTTTTCTTTCCCCAAGGAATTGAATTAAAAGAAACAGAAAATACTGATTTAAATAATACAGAAGTTGTAAAATCAGATAATCCTGTTTTAGAAGCTTTTGTAGTAAGCTATTGTCCATATGGTCTCCAAATGCAAAGGATTATAGGGGAAGTTGTGAAAGGAATACCAGAATTAAATAACAATATTAAAATTACCTATATGGGAAGTGTTGCAGATGGTAATGTAACATCAATGCATGGAGAAGAGGAAGCAGAAGAGAATTTAAGACAAATTTGTTTAAGAGAAGAACAAAAAGATGCTTTTCTAACTTATCTTGATTGTTTTATTAAAGCAGGGAATACAGATGGATGTTTGCAAACATCTTTGGCTGATCAAGATAGCTTAACTTCTTGTGCAGAAGGCAAGGGAGCTGATTATGCGACAATTGATTTTAATGCTCAACAAGCTTATCAAATTACTGGTTCTCCTACTCTTATTCTTAACGGAGTTAGAGTAAGCGAATCTGATTTTGGAGGAAGAACTGCTGATGCTATAAAATCATTAGTTTGTTCTGGATTTAACACACAACCTGAGTTTTGTGCGATTGAATTAACTAAAGACCAGGCAGCTGCAAGTTTTTCAGAAACTTATTCTAGTACTGTTTCTGGAAACACAGGAACTTGTAATTAAAAAAATATGATAAGATTATTTTCAACACCAACGTGCCCTTATTGCGTAGCTCTCAAGTCGTTTTTAGAGGAAAACAAAATTGAATTTCAATACGTAGATGTTGCAGAAGATCAAAAAGCTCAAAAAGAGATGATAGCAAAGACAAATCAAATGGGAGTTCCAGTACTTGATATAGATGGAAAATGGATTGTAGGTTTTGATAAAGAAAAGATTTCTGAGATTTTAGACATAGAATAAAAAACATAAACTAAAAACATAACCCCCTTAATCAGGGGTTTTTGTTTTATGTTTTTTTTAGTATAATAAATTATATGATAAGAATAGCAATCAATGGTTTCGGTAGAATAGGTAGGGGAGTATTCAAAACAGTAGAGGAAACACCCGAGTTAGAGGTTGTTGCTGTTAATGATTTGGCTGATGAAAATATTTTGAAACACTTATTAAAGTATGATTCTTTGTATGGAAAATACAATAAAAATATTACGTCACATTTTTTTGCTGAAAAAGAACCAGAAAAACTTCCTTGGAGAAAATTAGGTATTGATGTTGTTCTAGAATGTACTGGTAAAATGAGAACGCATGATTTAGCATCTGGACACTTAAGGGCTGGAGCTAAAAGAGTTATTATTTCAGCTTCTCCAAAATCAGACGATATTCCTGTTTTCCTGTTAGCAGTCAATGAAAAAGATTATACAGGAGAGAGAATAATTTCTATGGGTTCTTGCACTACTAATTGTTTAGCTCCTATAGCGAAAATAATAGATGACAACTTTGTTATTGAAAAAGGTTTTCTAACTACAACTCATAGTTATACAAATGATCAAGTTCTATTGGATAATATTCATCAGGATAAAAGAAGGGCAAGGAGTGCTGGGTCCAATATTATTCCAACTACAACAGGAGCTACAGAAACAGTAGCAAAAGCTCTTCCTCGTTTAAAAGGAAAGCTAAACGGCTTAGCCTTAAGGGTGCCTACTGCTGTTGTTTCTATAGTAGATTTTGTTTGTTTAATAAATAAACCAGCTTCTAAAGAAGAAATAAACAAAATATTAGAAGAAAATACTTCTGAAATATTGAAAGTTGAAAAAGAGCCCTTGGTTTCTTCTGATTATAGGGGTAGCCCTTATTCTTGTATTATTGACGCTTCTTTAACTCAAAGTTTTGGTAATTTAATAAAAGTTTTAGCTTGGTATGATAATGAATACGCTTATTGCAAGAGATTAGCTGAAATGGCAAGTTATATTTCAAAAAGGTAATATTTATTGTCACTAGATTTTTTTAGTTGTCTATGTTCTATAAGTGAGCCAGTCATTTTTTATTTATACACAGTTTTTCTTTATTCAAAATAAGGTATAATAAACAATGCTTTTAAGCTTTGAAGAAACAAATAAGATATTAAATAGATATAGAATTCCCTTTTTAAAAACAACCCTTGTTTTAAATAAAAAAGAATTAAAAAAAGCAACCTTCAATTATCCTGTTGTTTTAAAAACAGCAGGCAAGGTTTTACATAAAGCAAAGGCTGGATTGGTAAAGAAAGATATTTATACTAAAAAAGACCTGGTTAAATCTTTTAAATTAATGAAAGCAGAAGGTGTTTTAATTCAGAGCCAGATTTCAGGCTTTGAGTTTTTTTGTGGGGCTAAAAGAGATAAAACATTTGGTTTCGTATTAAGTTTTGGCTCTGGGGGAAGTATAATAGAAATATTAGATGATATTGCTTTTGGTATTTGTCCGTTAAATAAAAAAGAAATTTTAGAAATGATGAAAATAACAAAATCATATAATCTGATTAAAGACAAAGATCTTATGGTTGAGTTACTTTTTACTCTTTCAAGGATTTTAGAAGAGAATGAAAACATAAAAGAAATAGATTTTAATCCTGTTATTAACTCAAAGGTAGTTGATGCTAAAATTATATGTTATTAAATCCTAAAACTATTGCTTTAATCGGAGCAACAGAAGAAAGGGGATCTGTTGGTTTCGGTTTATTACAAAATCTTGCTAATAAAAGAGTTTTTTATGTAAACCCTAATAAGAAAAAGATTTTAGGAAAAAAGAGCTATGCTTCTATTCTTGATATTAAAGAAAAGATCGATTTAGCGATTATTGCTGTCCCTTCTTTTTTAGTGAAAAAAGTATCTTTGGAAGTAGTTCAAAAGACAAAGTTTGTGATTATTGTTTCTGCTGGTTTTGCAGAATTAGGAAACGATAAATTACAGAAAGAAATTGTAGGGATTTTTAAAGAAAACAAGGTTAATTTTTTGGGCCCTAATTGTATGGGGTTTTTACACACTCATCATAATATCAACGCTTCTTTCGCTAAAGAAATGCCTCAAAAAGGTAATATTGCTTTTCTCTCACAATCAGGTGCTTTAATGAATGCTGTTACTAATTATAATACTGGATTTTCTTTTATGGCTTCTTATGGTAATGGCGCTGGTTTAGGATTATCTGATCTTTTAGAAGTAGCTAACAAAGATAAAAATACAAAAGTTATTGCTCTTTATTTGGAAGGATTAAAAGATGGTAGAATCTTTATTAAAAGAGCAAGAGAAATTGTTAAAGAAAAACCTATTGTTGTTTTGAAAGGAGGAAAAACAGAACAGGGGAAAAAAGCAGTTTCTTCTCATACAGCCAGTTTAGCTGGTGAAAAAGAAGTTTATTCGGCTGCTTTCAGGAAAGCGGGAATCTTTGAGGTAGAAAGCTTGAAAGAACTTATTGACGTTTCTTCTTGCCTATCAAATTTCCCTTATTTCAATGGAGGGCTTTGTATTATAACTAATGGGGGAGCTGTTGGCGTTTTAGCTTTGGATGCTTGTTCTAAACTCAACATTAATCTATCCAAAGTTAATTTTAGAGGCATTAAAGGGATAAGTCCTTTTGCTTCTCTTTCTAACCCTTTTGATATTGTCGGAGATGCAAAAAACGAGAGATATGAAAAAGCTTTAGATTTTATTTTAAGAAAAAAAGAAGTTAAAGCAGTGCTCGTGATACAAACCTTACAAGTAATGTCAGAACCAAAAGAATTATCTAAAACGATTCTTAGATTTCAAAAACAATACCTTAAAAAACCTATTATTCCTTTGTTCTTACATAATCAAGGGACAATATTTCATTTTTCTGAAATAGAATCTTGTGTTTTAGGAATTAAAGCTTTAATAGAAAGGTATAAATTGATAAAATAATATATATGTTAAAAAAAGGTTTTACTCTTATTGAATTGCTTGTTGTAATTTCTATTATAGGTCTTTTAGCAGGAACTATTGTTGTAACTTCGCAAAGAGGAATGGAGCAATCCAGGGATTCAAGACGCATACAAGAACTTTATCAAGTAGCTCAAAGCTTACAGCTTTATTATACGGCAAATGGTATTTATCCAGATGCTACCGATCTAAATGACCCTAATTGTACCATTCATGGAGTTGTGTGGGATGCTGGGAATCTAAAACTCGGAAATGATGATTTTATAAAACCTCTTATAGATGAAAATTTTATGGGAAATATAGAAACAAAAGAATGGCTTAATATTACAGATGCTTTTGGTTCTGATTGTATTTACAGATATGCAAAAGTAGAAGATCCTTGTGATGGTAATTGTTCAGGAACATATGCCATCCTCTATGCTGCTTGCGAATCTAATGATTGTCCTGTTAATGAAAGACCTGTTTGTTGTGATGGTTCTTCTTGGCAGGAGGGGACAGGGGATAATGATGAAAAAGATATAACTATATTTTTAAAACAAAACTAATGAAAAATAAAAAACACATACTTTCATTTTCTGAAATATCTAAAAAAGATGTTCTTTTAGTTGGTGGCAAAAATGCCTCTTTGGGAGAAATGTTTTCTTTATTAACAAAAAAGGGAGTTAATATTCCCAATGGCTTTTGCATAACCGCTCAAGGATACTGGTATTTTTTAAAAGAAAATCAGATAGAAGATAAACTGGAAAAGATTTTTAAAAAGTTTGATAAAAATAGCATTAAGAGTTTGCAAAGAACGTCTCAAAAAGCAAGAAACTTAATTTTGAATGCAGAATTTCCTACAGACTTAAAAGAGGAAATAATAAGTTTTTATGAAAAGTTAGGGGGTACTGTTGCTGTGCGTTCTTCGGCTACAGCTGAAGATACACCAAATGCTTCTTTTGCTGGTCAGCATGAAACATATTTAAATGTAACAGGTAAGTGGGAGGTTTTAAAATCTGTTAAAAAATGTATGGCTTCTTTGTTTACAGCAAGAGCTATATCTTATAGAGAAGAAACAGGGTTTAAGCATTTGGAAATTGCTCTGTCTGTTGGTGTGCAAAGAATGGTTAGAAGTGATCTTTCGTCTTCTGGTGTAATGTTTTCCTTGGACACAGAGAGTGGTTTTGAAAATGTTGTTTTGATTAACTCTATTTATGGTATTGGAGAAATGATAGTCCAGGGTAAAATTACTCCTGATGAGTTTTTTGTTTTTAAACCAACTTTAAAGAATAATTTTCAACCAATTGTAGTAAAAAATTTAGGCAGAAAAAATAAAAAGTTTATTTATTCTAATAAGGGTGGATTAAAAGAGGTTATAGTTGAAAAAGAAAAACAATTAGAGTTTTCCTTGACCGATAAAGAAGTTTTGCGTTTGGCAAAATGGGCTATGATAATTGAAAAACATTATGGTTTTCATCAAGATATTGAATGGGCAAAGGATGGGAAAACAGGCAAACTTTTTATTGTTCAAGCAAGGCCAGAAACAGTACATTCTCAAAAAAAGCAATGTGTTTTAGAAGAGTATGTTTTAGAAACCACAAAAAACCCTATTTTACGAGGTATTGCTATTGGAGATAAAATTGGTATTGGTAAGGTCCACTATATTTCAAATATTTCTAAAATTGCCAAATTTAAAGCAGGGGAAGTCCTTGTTGCCAAGATGACAGATCCTGATTGGGTACCAATTATGAAAATGGCCTCAGCTATTGTTACTGATGAAGGTGGAAAAACAGCTCATGCAGCTATTGTAGCAAGAGAGCTTGGTATACCTTGCGTTGTAGGAACTCATAAAGCCACCAAATTATTAAAATCAGGCCAATTAATAACAGTGGATTGCACTGAAGGATTAAAGGGTAAGATATTTGAAGGAAAGGTTAAATTTAAGGTAATTAGAAGAAACTTAAACAAGATACCCAAGCTTAAAACAAAAATAATGATGAATATTGGGGCTCCTGATATTGCCTTTAGATCTTCTTTTCTGCCTAATGACGGCGTTGGTTTGGCAAGAGAAGAATTTATTATAGCAGAGAAAATTAAAGTTCATCCTCTAGCTCTATATCATTATAAGGATATAAAAAAACAGAGTATAAACATTAAAGACAAAAAGCAGAAAAAACAAATTTTAGAGATTATTAGAAAGATTGATAATATTACTAAAGAGCATCAAGACAAAAAGCAGTATTTTATTAAAGAACTGGCAGAAGGTGTGGGCCAAATTGCTTGTGCTTTTTTCCCGAAACCAGTTATTGTTCGTCTTTCTGACTTTAAAACAAACGAATATGCTCAGTTAGTAGGGGGAGAGCTTTTTGAACCAAAAGAGCAGAATCCAATGTTAGGGTGGAGAGGAGCTTCTAGATACTATCATCCAGAATTTAAACCTGCTTTTTTAATGGAGCTTGCATCAATTAAAAGGGTTATTCATGTATTTGGTTTAAATAATATCAAAATTATGATCCCTTTTTGTAGAACTATCAAGGAGGGTAAAAAAGTGCTACAGATTATTAAGGAGGCAGGATTAGGAAAAATTGATGTTTATGTAATGGGAGAAATTCCATCTAACGTTATTTTAATAGAAGAGTTTTTAAAGATTTTTGATGGTATCTCTATTGGTTCTAATGATTTGACTCAATTAACAATGGGTCTTGATAGAGATAATGGAGACCTATCTACAATAGCAGATGAAAGGAATGATGCTGTAAAAGAATTGATTAAAAGAATTATTAAAGTATGCAAACAAAAAAAGAAATATTGTGGTATTTGTGGACAAGCTCCTTCTGATTTTATTGAATTTGCTAAGTTTTTACAAAAAGAAGGTATTGAAAGTATTTCTTTAAGCCCTGAAACAATCATTAAAACTATTTTAAAATTAAAAAAATAATATGTTTGATGTGATTACTTTTGGTTCTGCAACTAACGATGTTTTTCTAAAAATCAAAAAAGAAGATTTTAAGTTAGGTAGAAAAGTTTTAGTTGATGACAAAATAGAGTCAAGTGGAGGAGGGGGAACTAATACGGCTTGTACTCTTTCTTCTTTAGGATTTAAGACATCTTATTGTGGTTTAGTTGGAAGAGATAAAGAAGGAAGAGCAATTATTAAAGATTTAAGAAAATTTAAAGTTTCAAGAGTTTTTTTACAAAAAAGAGATAAGACTGCTTTTTCTTTAGTTTTATCTTCTGGGAGAGAAAGAACTATTTTTGTTTTTAAGGGATCTTGTCACTTTATGAAAAAAGAAGATATCCCTTTTCAAAACTTAAAAACAAAATGGTTTTACATAGCTCCCCTGTATGATAAAACATTGTTATTGTTTAAACCTATAATTAGTTTTGCTAAAAAGAATAAAATTAAACTATGCGTTAATTTAAGTAAGGAACAGCTAGAAAAGGGGAAAGAAAAACTTAAACCTTTGTTAAAAGAAATAGATATTTTATTATTAAATGAAGGTGAGGCAAAAGAGCTTTTGGGTAGTAAAAACATAATAAAAGGACTAGCTTCTTTGTGTCCTAAAATTGTGGTTGTGACACAAGGGCATAAGGGATCTTTTGTTATTTCTAAAGGATCATTATTTAATGTAAAACCACACAATGTTCCTTTTTTAGAGAAAACTGGGGCAGGGGATGCTTATGGAAGTGGTTTTTTGGCTGGACTTTTGAAAAAAAATAGTATAGAATATGCTATTCAAGTAGCTTCTAATAATGCTGAATTGTGCATTAAGAAAGTTGGAGCAAAAGAAGGGCTTTTAACAAATTTTAAAAATTTAAAAACAGTGCAAATTTCTAAAAAGAAATTATGAAGATAAAAATAGACGAAAAAAAGTGTATAGGATGTAGAACTTGTGCTTCTTTGTGCCCGCAAGTGTTTGTTATGAAAGAAGATAATAAATCTCATGTTATTGAAGAAGAATCAAACGAAAAATGTGTTAAAGACGCTATTGAAGCTTGCCCTGTAAAATGTATAGAAACAAAATGACTTTACTAAAAACAACAACAAGGAAAAAGGGAGAAAAGAAAGAAGATTGTATCCCTTCTATTTTATATGGAGAAGGAACAGAAAATTTAATATTAAATGTTAAAGAGAAAGATTTTCAGAAAGCTTATCAAGAAGTAGGAGAAAGCGCACTTGTTTCTCTTGAGGTAGGGGATAAGAAGTTTGAAGTTTTAATTCATCAAATACAATATGATCCTTTGACAGATGAAGTAATCCATATTGATTTTTTTAGACCTTCTTCAAAAAAGAAAGTAGAGACAGATGTTCCTTTGACTTTTATAGGAGAAGCTCCGGCTGTTAATAATTTAGGAGGTATTTTAGTAAGAGAGCTATATCACATAAAAGTAAAAGCTCTGGTAAAAGATTTACCAAGAGAAATTGAAATTAATCTTAATTCTTTAGAGACTTTTGATGATAAAATTATTATTAAAGATTTAGATGTTAAAGAGGGGGTTGAGGTTTTGCATCTTCCAGAAGACATAATCGCTCACATCCAAATGCCAAAGGAAGAGGTTATTGAGGAAGAAGTAAAAGAGGAAGAAACAGAAGAAACAGAAGAAGCAACAGAACCTAAACAACCAACAGAAGAAACAGAGTAAAAAAATATGAAGGGGGCTTTTCTAATAAAAATAATCTTTCTTTGTTTTATAAGTTTAGGTTTTTTTTATTTTGCAAACGCTGATGTGCTTGATGTGGAATGCCAGTGGGAGAATATTGAAAAAGGGGAAAAGAACTTATCAAAAGAAGATTATAGGGTGCTTCTTGAAAAGTGCAAAGTTTACTATGAGAAAAAAAGCGCTGAAATAGAGCAAGACATAACTAAAACAGCACAAGAAAAACAGAACTTAAAGAATGCAATTTATAGTTTTTCTAGTAAAATTAATAGTTTAAATTATCAGATTAAACAAAGCAACGTAATGATTAAAGATTTGGGTAATCAGATTACAGACACCCAAACCTCTATTTCTAAAACAGAATTAAAAATTCAAGAAGTAAAAGAACAGTTATCCCTTACATTACAACTAAGATATGAAGAGGATCAGAAATCAACTATAGAGATCATGTTGTCTGAAAGAACTCTTTCTGGTTTTTTTGATAACTTAGTAGCTCTTGAGGCTTTGAATATGAAAACTCAAGAACTACTGGGAAATATTACAGAGTTAAAAGTTAACCTTGAGGGGCAAAAAGATCAAATGGGCGTAGAAAAGAAAGATTTAGAAAACTTAGTTACTATCCAAGAATTACAGAAACAAGACAATGCTGATAAAAAACAACAACAAGAGTATTTTCTTCATCTTACAGAAAAAGAGTATCAAGATTATATCGCACAAAAAGATGATGCTACAGAAAAGGCAACTAAAATAGGTAATTTACTTTTTGAGTTAATTGAAGTCCCAGAAGGAGGGATTAAGTTTGAAGACGCTGTTGAAATTGCTAAAGGAGTTGCTTCTCAAACTGGTGTAAGAGCAGCTTTTACTTTAGCTATTTTGTGGCAAGAAACTAGGATTGGTAAATTAAAAGGAGGATGTTATTTAAGGGATATTAATACAGGTGATGGTGTTTATATTAAAACGGGCAATAGAGCTCCAAAGACAATGAAACCGACTCGTGATGTTGGTAAATTCTTAGATATTATTTCTTCTCTAAAACAAGCTGGAAAGCTTCAAACTGACGAATATCATACTCCTGTGAGTTGTTGTATGATACAAAATGGAAGTTATTTTGGTTGGGGGGGAGCAATGGGACCTGCCCAGTTTATTGCTTCTACATGGATGCTTTATAAAAGTGAGATAGAAAAAAAGACAGGAGATGGTCCTGCAAATCCTTGGAACGTAAGAGATGCTTTTTTTGCTAATTCCTTATACTTAAGAGATTTAGGGGCTACTGCTCAAACCTACGAAAAAGAAATGTATGCTGCTTTAAGGTATTTTGGTTGTACTTCTGCTTGGTGTAGAACTAACTATGGCAATCCTGTAATGAATGTCACAAGTTGTTTTCAACAATATATAGATTCAGGCAGTATGAGTGTTTCCTGTAGAGAATCAGTTTTTTAAACCTTCTTGTAATCTTTTTATAATTTTATCCATTTTTCCGTCCATAATCTTTTCTATATCATGAAAGGATTTTTTTATTCTATGATCTGTAATTCTGTCTTGGGGAAAATTGTATGTTCTAATTTTTTCTGATCTGTCAGCAGAGCCAATTTGAGATTTTCTTTCTTCAACAGTTGAACTAGTTAACTCTTGTTGCTTTTTGTCATATAATTTAGCCGATAAAATACCAAGAGCTGTTTGTCTGTTCTGTTCTAAGTTCCTTTGACTTTGAGAAGATACGACTATACCTGAAGGAATATGAGTAATTCTAATGGCTGTTTGTCTTTTATTGACATTTTGTCCTCCCTTACCAGATGATTTAAAAAAGTCTGTTTTTAGATCAGAAGGATTAAGATGAATTTCTTCTTGTTTTGGTTTCTTTAAAACAGCTACAGATGCTGTAGAGGTATGAACTCTATTGCCTTTTTCTGTAACTGGAACTCTTTGCACCCTATGCACTCCAGCTTCATGCTTCATTTTTTGATGAACATTGTTTCCTTTTAGTTGAAAAATAATTTGTGATATTCCTCCAGCTTCTCTTTGGTTGGAGTCTAATATCTTCATTTCCCATGATTGATTTTGAGCATATTTTGAATACATTTTAAAGAGATCTCCAGCAAAAATACCAGCTTCATCTCCTCCTGCTCCTGCCCTTATTTCTATAATTATACTTTCCATATAATTTATTCTATACTATTTCCTTGATTTTTCAAACTTTTTTAATTATAATGTTTTTATATGAAGAAAAAAATTCATCCAAAATATTTTTCTAATGCAAAAGTACATTGTGCATGTGGTGCTTCTTTTGAAGTTGGTTCGACTAAAGAGGTAATTGAGACAGAAGTATGTTCTCATTGCCATCCTTTTTATACTGGTAAAGAAAAAATCATTGATACTGCTGGAAGGGTAGAGAGATTCCAGAAGAGATTAGAGAAAAAGCAATCAATTACGAAAAAGAAAAAGGTTAGAAAAAGCAATAAAAAAGAAAATATTATATGAAGATTAATAAAGAAGAAATGATAGAGAGGGGAATGCATTTGGGTCATAAAACATCAAAACTCCATCCTAGAATGGAAGATTTTGTAGTTGGTATCAAGAATACGATTCATATAATTGATTTAGACCAAACAAAAGAAATGTTTGAAAAGGCCCTTAATTATATTGAAGGTATTGTTAAGGAAAAGGGAAAAATCATAATGATTGGAACAAAGTCTCCTCTAAGACACTTGGTTAGAGAAAAAGCAGAAGAAGCTGAAATGCCCTATGTCACAGAGAGATGGATTGGGGGAACTTTCACTAACTTTAACGTGATCTCAAAAAGAGCTAAATATTTTAAGGATTTAAAACAAGAGAAAAAAGATGGGAAGTTTGCTAAATATACAAAAAAAGAGCAGTTAGTTAAAGACAAAGAATTGTTTAATTTAGATTTAAAATTTTCTGGTATTCAAAATCTAGAAAAAGTACCTGAAGCTATTTTCATCTGCGATCTAGTAAAAGATGATTTAGCCCTAGAAGAAGCAAAAAAGCAGGGGATTAAGATAATCGCTATTGTTGATACGAATGCTGATATTTCAAAGGTTGATTATCCTATTACAGCAAATGACGATGCAGTTTCTTCTGTCTCTTATATCCTTGATAAGGTTGTTGAAGTAATCAACAAAAGCAAATGAGTATTGATAAATTAAAACAATTAAGAGAGCAAACTGGTATTTCTATGATGGAATGCAAAAAAGCTTTAGATGAATCAGATGGAGATATTGAAAAGGCAAAAGATGTTTTACGAGAAAAGGGAAAAGAAATGGTAAAAGGGAGAGAAGGAAGAAAAACTAACTCAGGTATTGTCACTTCTTATATCCATGCTAATGGAAAAATTGGAGTATTATTAGAATTATTTTCAGAAACTGATTTTGTAGCTAAATCAGAAGCATTTCAAGAATTATCACATGAAATTTGCTTACAAATAGCAGCTTCTCATCCCTTAGTCGTTAAAGACGATGATATCAAAGAAGAGTTTTTAGAAAAAGAAAAAAAGATATGTCAAAAACAATTAGAGGAAGAGAAGAAACCAAAAGAAATAATGGATAAGATTATAGAAGGTAAGCTAAGGAAATATAAAAAAGAAGTCTCTCTTCTTTCTCAGCTATGGGTGAAGGATAGTTCAAAAACTATAAAAGACTTAGTTGAAGAAGTAAAAGCAAAGACAGGGGAGAATATAGAGGTAGGGAAATTTACTCGTTACGAAATATGATAAATTTAATAGCTCAAATCATTCTAGTTTTGAGTCTTGGAGGAATTCTTTTTCTTTTAATAAATAAAATGCCAGCTTTAGCTAGCTTGTCCTTAGAAGAAAGAGATAAAAAACAAGATTATTTTATTATTGAAAAAATAAAAAAGATTATTAAAGGTTTTTCTTTTGATACAAAAGTTAAATTAGACAAGTTGCCAAAAGAAAAGCAACAAGAGAATAAGTTTGATAAAGATGACGATTACTGGGAAAGGGTTGTAGAATAGTTTTGCCGAGATAGCTCAATGGCAGAGCAACTGTTTTGTAAACAGTAGGTTGGGGGTTCGAATCCTCTTCTCGGCTCCAATCATATTGAAATGGATCAGGAGGGTTAGTTATTTTGAAGGCCGTCTAAGGGGCGGTTTTTTGTTATAATAACTATCTTTTTACAGAACTTAATGAAACAGAACAACCTTGATTCAACATCTCTTTATGGATAACTTCTGCACACCTACCATTCTTTTCCCTGATCTTAATAATCTTATCAATAATATCTTTAGATAATTCGTAGGGATGATGAGGTGGTCTTGACGATTCAGTAGGTATAACTAACCTTCCATATTTTCCATACACTGGTTTCTTTTTACTCCATTTACTAATAGTTCCAGGACTAACTCCAAAGTGAAGTGCTACCCTTCTCACTGTCCATCCCTCATAGAAAAGCAAGACAGCTTCCATTCTGACCTTTGGCATGTGGGGATTCTTTGTATATGGCATATACATACATTTTACACCAAAGGTGTTTCTAAGCTATTGGTCCATTTACAAGGGTATTGACAAATTGATAAATTAGGTTTATAACAGGAGCGGTATAAAGTTAATTGAATGTGGGATTCTACTCTAGACAAAGGAGATTTGAGATGAAGGTGCAAGTTGAACGTTGTGTCGAGCAGGTTCAAGATGGTAGCCATTACAAAGGCTATGTGAAAATCGCTGGAACAAGACTTGATTATGAATTGGTCTTCACTGTTCCAATTCCACAACTGGACGACATGGAGCCAGTGAAAGGCAAGGACGAGACTAGAAGCATTTTCCAGCTTACTGTCAGAAGAGACGAAGCCGCAAAAATAGAACTGACGGACGATGAGTATGATTTCTTCCTCTCGCTGCTCGCAATATTTGCGGTGGAGTTCTACAACAACCCGCGGACTCGTGATGTTCAAAAGAGCATACTGGGTGTGATGTTCAGGGGTGCGTACTTTGGAATTGATGGAGCTTCGGTTTCACTCAGTATGACAACTCAGGGTTCGTGCGACTTCTCACCAGAAGTTTGCAAAATGTTGAGCGTCCCGAAATTCGGCTGCGTATTTGCTTAACCCCGAGAATCCCATATATAGCCTCTGGTGTTGCTTATAGCGACTGTTGGGGGCTTTTTCTTTAAATTAACAGTTCTTGAGCTAAATTAAGGGTTAATTCAATATTTTTAATATAATCCGCCCATCTAAAAGTTCGAAAACCGTCCCATCTGGGGAGCATTTTAACACATCTATTAGCTTTAAGTACCGTGTTAAACGGTTCTTTTAACATAAATAAAAAGTTTTTGTCTTGTAATTAAAATTTTGAAGTTTGAGCTTGGGTCGGTTGATTGAACTCATTGGTGAACGAAAATTTGTAGCCTGGCGAAGAAATTCGTCAAGCCATTTTATTTTATTTTTATACCCAAGACAGTATATTCTTTTTCTTGTTTCTTAGTATAGAAGGTGTAAATAGTTTTAAGTAAGTTCTTCTTATTGGGATGTCCAAAATTTTTAGCCGGAAAATCATTCACTAAATCAGTAAATGTCGGATAGTTTAAAAGTCCAACCACCTCAACCTTAATATTTTTTTTCAAATCAGGTTGAAGCCAAAAAGTAATAATATCACCAAGAGATATCTTTTTACGTTTTTCGTCATAAAGACGAACTTCAATGTTTTTTTGTCCATTCTTTATTTTATTAAAGGAATGGGGTTGTAGTTTCATTTCGTGGTTCATAGTTTTTATATTAAATAGTTCCTATATAAATGTTTAGTTTTCTTTGGTTATTGTTTTAGATTACCATACCCTGCTATATAGTCCCAGTCCTCAATTGTTATAATAAGCAATGGCGAGGGGACGGTAAAAAATGAGGAATAATTGGTTGAGCGAAAACAAATTGTTTAGTTTGAAATTTATCAAAGATAGAGCTATATTAAAAACAAATATAATAAATTTATGAAAATTACTATTTGTGGTAGCATGAGTTTTGCTAAAAAAATGTATGAAGCTTTTCAAATTTTGACTGCAAAAGGTTATGAAGTGTTTTTACCAAAGTCAGTTGCTGAATTTGCGAAAGGCGAATTAAACTGGGTTCCTGGTACTTTAAGCCGTGGAGAAGGAGCGGAAAGAAAAAAGAGTACGATTTAATTAGAAACCATTATCATAAAATTAAAGAAAGTGATGCCATCTTGGTTGTTAACCAAGAAAAGAATGGTATTAAAAATTATATTGGAGCTAATACATTTTTAGAGATGGGTTTTGCTCACGTTTTAGATAAACCAATTTATCTTTTAAATGATTTACCAACATCAGACTATCTACTTGAAGAAGTAAGGGCAATGGAGCCAATAATTATCAATGGTAAAATAGAAGAAATTTAATTCATAAATAATGATTTTAAAAAAAATAAGGGAAGAATTAAAACAAAATATTGACCCTGATCATAAAGACGGAGAAAGTAGGTTCTTTAAAGAAAGGGTAAGAAGCTATGGAGTTAAAACTGGTACTGTGAGAAAAATAGCGCGAAAATACTTTCCCAAAGGATTAACTAAAAAAGAAGTTTTTTATTTATGTGAGGACTTACTTAAGACTGGCTATAACGAAGAGTCAGTTATTGCTTTTTCTTGGGCAAACATTTTAAAAAATAATTATAACAAGACAGATTATAGTATTTTTGAAAAGTGGTTAGATCAGTATGTTGATAATTGGGCAAAATGTGATGATTTTTGTTTAAATGCTTTTGGCACATTGTTTCTTAAGTTTCCTTTGATTCAAAAAATAATCCTATACTCTAAAGATAAAAACAAATGGAAAAGAAGAGCGAGTGCTGTCATTTTAATCCCTGCTATTAAAAAAGATAGCAGATATTTGAAAGACATTTTTAAAATAGCAGATATTCTTTTATTAGACCAAGAAGATTTAGTTCAAAAGGGATATGGGTGGATGTTGAAAGAATCAAGTAACTTATTTCAAAAAGAAGTTTATGACTATATAATGGAACATAAGGATATTATGCCGAGAATATCCTTAAGGTATGCGATCGAAAAAATGCCT
>CAYVCP010000006.1:0-21354 GCA_964450565.1 uncultured Candidatus Saccharibacteria bacterium
CTATCTTGAACAAGTTCTCTTAAATTAGAGACCTTGCTTCCTCCTTCAACAATATATTCTGTTGGTATATCTCTTATTACTCTTTCTATTCTACAATAAAATGGAACATATTCTTTCATTTTACATAAAACGTCAAGAAGTTCCTGTTTAGAATAAGGCTTGAAATCATTATTCTTATATATTTTATAAAGGGGTGTATTTTTGATTAGAGCCAAAGGATATATTTTCATTGAATCTGGTTTGAAATCGTTATCTTGAAATATGGTTTTCATCATTAATATATCTCTTGCTTGATTGCTTTTTGGTAAATTAGGCATTATCTGATATGAAACTTTCATCCCCGAGTTTTTTAAGAGTTTTGTTGCTTGAATAATTTGTTGTTTTGTATGCCCCCTTTTAGATTCTTTTAAAATATCATCATAAATACTTTGAACGCCTAATTCTACTCTTGTAATACCGAGCATTCTCATCCTCTTGATTTCTTTTTTAGTAATATAATCAGGCCTTGTTTCTACTGTTAATCCAATAATTCTTGCTTTTGCCTTTTCGTTAATTGATTGTAATTTCTTTAGTGTATTTGTTTTACTGTTATTGCAAGCTAAAAAACATTGTTTTATAAACCAAGTTTGGTATCTTTTTGGATAAAAAGACCACGTACCTCCAATAATCCTTAGCTCTATCTTATCTGTTGGGTGCCCTGTAAGGGTTAAGCTTTTAAGTCTAGTTTCAATTTGTTTCTTGGGCTGAAAATTATTTAAAAGAGCTCTTTGCACAGCGGGCTCTTTTTTTAAATAGCTTTTTGGAACACCCTTTTCGTTGGGACAAAAAATACATTTCCCAGGACAGACAAAAGGTTTTGTTAAAACAGAAACATTTACAATTCCAGACAAAGATCTTACGGGTCTCTTTCTTAATAGTTTTTCTATAGTAGCACTTTTTTGTTTGTGTAATTTGTGATAAGTTTGAAGCAAGTCGGTATTTTTGAGACATTGTACCTTATACTTTTTTGCCATTTTTCTCTTAAAACAATCTAAATCATTTCTGTTTTTTATTTCAGATTCTAAAAGTTCTTTTGTTATTTTTTCTAAAATTTTCATGAAAAAAGCATTAGCTGAAAAAATTTTAAAACAAACCAAAGAAAATTACAACCAAATTGCAAAGGATTTTTCTAATACGAGGAAATATTTATGGAAAAGTTTAAATCCTTTACTATATTATATCACAAAGAATGATAAGGTTTTAGATCTTGGTTGTGGTAATGGAAGGTTATTTGAGTTTATTAAAGACACAGATTATGTCGGGGTAGATAATTCTGAAGCATTAATTGAAATAGCAAAGTATCATTATAGAGAAGCTAAATTTAAAGTGGCAGATGGTTTTTGTTTACCTTTTGATGATAATTCTTTCGATAAAGTAATTTCTATTGCTGTTTTACACCATGTTCCTTCTAAAGAGCTAAGACGTTGTTTTTTGAAAGAAGCTAAAAGGGTGTTAAAAAAAGACGGTCTTTTAATTTTAACAGCTTGGAAATTAGAAAGAAAAAGAAACTTCAAGTTAAACTTAAAATATACTCTTTTAAAAATTATAGGAAAAAATAAAATGGATTTTAAAGATGTTTTAATTCCTTGGAATAATCATCAGGAACGCTATGTGCATCTTTTTTCCAAAAAAAGTTTAAAAAAAATTGTTGAGAATTCTGGTTTTTCAGTAAAAGAGAATGGTTTATTAAAAAAACAAACAAGTCAAAATAATAATATTTTTGTTATAGCAACAAAAACCTTACTTTAGACTTTTATTTAAATCCTTGTTATGTATCACTTTTTTCAGACACGAACTACACATTCTAAATTTATTTTTTAGTCTTTCGGCGAATATTGTTGGAAATATTTTAATTCAGAATGGATCCTATGATTATTGTAGTCATAAATAGTTTTACAGATACTGTAAACCAGCTCTCCTAAATTCTTAAATCGATTAAATAAACGACTTTCTTTTGTTTTTGAATTTCTGTTGGTATTACTATAAATACAATATAGTTCGTGTTATAATAGAAATATGAAAAATCCAAAATATAAAATAGTAGTTTCTGGAGCAGCAGAGCTCGGTCTTTGTTGCCCTAATATAAAAGAGTTATCAATGGAAATTGGAAAGGAAATAGCTAAACAAAATTGTATTTTACTTAATGGAGCTACGACAGGAGCTCCTTATTATGCAGCCAAAGGATGTAAGGGAGCGGGTGGTGTAAGTATCGGTTTCTCCCCTGCTGGTTCTGAAAAAGAACACTTGAAAACATATAAATTACCAACAGAATATTGTGACTTGATTATTTATACTGGTTTTGATTATGTTGGTAGAAATTTAATGTTAACTAAAGCTGCAGATGGTGTCATAGTTTTGTGTGGTAGGACTGGTACTTTAAATGAATTTACCATAGCTTTTGAGACAAGAACGCCAACAGCAGTTTTAAGGGGTTCTGGAGGTACAGCTGATTTGATAGAACAAATTTTAGCGAGAGGGTATAGACCGAAAACAAAATTAGTTTTTGATGCTGACCCTAAAAAGCTTGTGGAAAAACTGATTCAAAAGATTAAAAAAGAAAAAGGTCGTAGGTAATAAAAATTATATGAAACAGGAAAAACCAATAGCAATTATAGTGCATTATTTTGATAAAATTAAAGTAGCTGTTCTTTCTTTAAAAGAAACATTAAAAATTGGTGATGAGATTAGGATTGAAGGCGGAGAATCAACTGATTTTACTCAAAAAGTAGAATCTATGCAGGTTGATCACGAAGAAGTAAAAAAAGCAAAAAAAGGAGATGAAGTCGGAATGAGCATTAAAGAAAAGGTCAGAGAGGGCTACAAGGTTTATAAGGCATAATCAATTAAAGAAATGAATAAAAGTTTTATTTTAGCTTTAGCTTCTTTTATTGGAACAATTATAGGGGCTGGTATATTTGGTGTTCCTTATATAATGGCTAAAGCAGGGGTAATTCCTTGCATCTTTTATTTTATTGTACTTGGTCTTTGTGTTCTTTTTTTACACTTAGCTTTTGGAGAAATAGTTTTTAGAACAAAAGAAAAGCATTATTTAGTAGGATATGCTGAGAAATATTTAGGTAAAAAGGCTAAAGTTATTGTAGCTATTACTACCTTTTTGGGTGTTATAGGTTCTCTTTTAGCTTATATCATTTTGTCTGGTAATTTTTTAAATATTATTTTTCCTCAATTTACCACAAATCAGTGGAGTTTAATTGCTTGGACTCTTTTATCTTTATTTGTTTTGCTCGGCATTCACTCTATAGCAAAAATGGAAGTTATAATGAACCTCGCTCTTTTCTTGGTTATTTTTATTATATTTGGCTTTAGTTTCTCTAAAATAGAAGCCACTAACCTACATTTAATTAAGGTCAATAACATCTTTTTGCCCATTGGTGTTATTCTTTTTAGTCTAATTGGTATGTCTGCTGTTCCTGAAATTAGTCATATCTTGAAAAGAAAAAGAGATTTTAAAAAGGTTTCTATTTTAACAATGCTTATTGTTATTCCTTTAACATTTCTATTTGGTTTAATTGTGAGCGGAGTTACGGGAGAACAAACCACCCAAGAAGCTTTTTTGGGTTTAAGTTCTTTTTTAGGTCATAAGGTAATTGTTTTAGGAGGAATTTTTGGTATTTTAGCTGTTTGCACTTCTTTTCTTATTTTAGCTAATTATTTAAAAAATACCTTAAGATTTGATTATAAATTTCCTGTTTTTTTAAGTTTTGTTATTGCTTGTTTTGCTCCCTTGTTGCTTTTTCTTTTAGGATTCAGACAGTTTATTTTTGTTATTTCTATTGTCGGAACATTTGTTGGTTTAATAGAGGGTATTTTCTTGGTTTTAATTTATAAAAAAGCTAAGAAAACAGGAGATCAAAAACCAGCTTTTAGTCTATCTGTTCCTACATATATTCCATATCTTGTGCTAATAATTTTATTTTGTGGTGCTTTTTTTCAATTTATTTATGGATAATATAATACCAGTTGAAAAACCTCCCGGCATTTCAACTTATGAGTTAATAAGATGCTATAAGAAAGAACATAATTTTAAAGGAAAAATTGGGCATGCAGGCACATTAGATCCTTTTGCCCAAGGCCTTGTTTTGCTTTTATTGAATAAAGCAACTAAAAGATTTAATGAAATTCAAACATGGGAGAAAGTTTATTTAGCTAAAATTGTTTTGGGACAAGTTTCTTCGACTGGAGATACAGAAGGAGAAATAAAACAAATATCTTCTTTGCAACCAGAAGAAAAAGAACTTAAAAAAATACTGAAACTTTTTATTGGAGAAACAGAACAAAGAATACCTGCTTTTTCTGCTGCAAAACATAAAGGAGTTCCTTTATATAAACTAGCTCGAAAAGGAATTAAAATAGAAAAGAAAAAGAAAGTAAAAATAAGAAAGATTGATTTTATCAAATATCAATATCCTTTTTTAGAAATAAGAGTTTTTTGTTCTTCGGGAACTTATATTAGACAATTAGCTGAAGATATCGGCGAAAAGATAAAAACAGGAGCTTATTTAACCTTTTTAAAAAGAGAAAAGATAGGAGAATTTGACAAAAGTAGTCTTTTGTGTTAAGGTAATCGTTATTAGGGTTATCGGCACCATGTGACATAAGAAAGGAGGTGTTTTTATGGCAGATATTATCTACTCATGGTGCGGAAAAAAAATGGGAGAAAAGAAGACGGTAGATGGTGTTAATACTAATACCATCTGCAAGAAGTATCTCAAGGGAGCTATGGAAGAGTTAAAAAGGAGAGAAGAAGCTCCCCCTTCTCCCGAAGAGGAGAAAAAGAAACAATAACCTTTTGGTACTTTCGCAGGGAGTTTTCTAGGCTAGGCTCCCTGCTTTTTTATTATAGAAAATCTGTTATGATATATTTATATGTTTGATAAAATAAAAAAAATAAAAGAACTACAAGCTTCTTTATCTCAAGAAAAGGTTGAAGTTGAGGGTAAGGGCATTAAAATTGTTATGAATGGTAAAATGGAAATTGAAGATATAGTATTAGAAACTAATGATCCACAAGAGGTTAAGCAGTGTTTTAATAAAGCCGTTAGAGAACTTCAAGTGAAATTAGCTAAAAAGATTTCTTTTTAAACCATGCAAACAAAACAAAAAGACAATTTATTATTTATCCGATTATTTAAAGAAGAGAATGTCTATGAATCATTAAAAGATGCCTTGAAAAAACACAATGTTATTACAGGTGTTTTTTTATCTTGTGTTGGTCAATTAAAAGAAATTGAACTCGGGTTTTTTAAAGAAAAAGGTAATTATGTGCCAGAGAAATTTACAAACCCTTATGAATTATTGTCCTTAACAGGTAATGTTTCAAAAGGAGAATTTCATTTACACGCCATATTGTCAGATGAAAATAAAAAAACAATTGGAGGTCATTTTATCTCTGCTATTGTTTCTGTAACAGCTGAAATTATTATTTTAACAACAGACCTTGAGGTAAAAAGAGAGATAGAAGAATGGAACGGGCTAAAAGGAATGTTTTTAGAATAGTTACTTTTTTAAATTAGGTTCGTTATAAATAAAAAAACTATGAATATCAAAAATACATATTTTGTTCTTTTAAGTTTAGTGATTTTTCTAACTGGTGGTTTTCTTGTTAACAAAGGCATAGATGTTTTTTATGGGAAAGCAATTAACGATCCAACTATCGTTGATGTTCCCCTCACCTCCTTTTCAGTTAAAGGATTTACTACTTTTTCTTCGGAAGATGAATTTAAGGAGTATTTGAGTAAAACAGATCTTATGTCTGATAACGATATTTGGTTAGGTAAATCAATTGCACCAGCTGAACGTGCTTTCACTGAAACTGACAACACAAATCAAGGAGCAGGTTATTCAGAACCAAACAGAGTATCTGAAACTAATGTGCAAGTTGTAGGGATAGATGAACCAGATATTGTGAAAACAAATGGAAAAGATATATATTTTTCAAAATCAACCTACCCTCTTTATAAAACTATAGAAAGAATATTGCCACAATTTAAACAAGAAACAAAAGTTATTTCAGCTTTTCCTCCTGAGAATTTAGCTGTAAAAGAAACCATAGAAAAGTCAGGAGAGCTTCTTTTAGGAGAAGATGTGCTTGTTGTTTTTTCGGATGAAGAAATCACAGGATATAATCTCAGCAACTTGAAAGAAGAATGGAACATAGAGTTAAATAATAGTTCTGTTGTTGAAGATGCTCGTCTTTTAAACGATAAAATTTATTTGGTTATAAAACAAGGTATCAATACGTTTCAACCTTGTCCCATAAAGCCACTATCTTTAAACAAGCAAGAGGTTGAAGTAAGATGTGTTGATATTTATCGTCCTGAAGTTTCTATCCCTACCGATGTAACTTATACCGTTTTCTTGCTTGACATAGAAACTGGCAAAACAGAAAAGCAACTTTCTTTTGTAGGAAATTCTGGAGATACAACTATATATATGTCAGAAAATGCTCTATATGTAGCTTATGCTTACTATGCTGATTTTGTAGACTTCTCTTATAACTTTTACCAAAAGGAAGCAAAAGATTTAGTTCCAAAAACAGTATTAACAAAGATTCAAAAATTATTAAGTTATGAGATTAGCTCCCAAGGTAAAATTTCAGAGATGAATATTATTTTGCAAAATTACTATAATAGTTTATCTGATGACGAAAGAATGAGAATAGAAAATGAGATGACAAACAGAATGTCTGATTACTACAAAGGGCATAAAAGAGAGTTAGAAAGACTGGGCATTGTAAAAATAGATAACGATTCTTTGCGCATTGAATCAATTGGCGAGACTCCGGGAAGATTATTAAATCAATTTTCTTTAGACGAGTATAATGGTTATTTAAGGGTTGCTGTTACGTTGGGTCAGAGTAACTGGAGGTTTAATATTGGGGGAGCAGACACAGCAAACGATATCTATGTTTTAGATGATAAATTAGAGATCAAGGGATTTGAACAAGACTTAGGACTAACAGAACAAATTTATTCTGTAAGATTCATAGGAGACAAGGGTTATCTTGTTACCTTTAGGCAAACTGATCCTTTTTATGTCCTTGACTTAAAAGATCCTGAAAACCCTACCGTAAAAGGAGAACTCAAAATTCCAGGATTTTCTTCTTATTTACATCCTATATCAGAAAATTTAATTTTAGGCATTGGAAAAGAAGGTTCCAAGGTAAAGTTATCTTTGTTTGATGTCTCAGATCCAGCTAATCCAAAAGAGTCATCAAAGTATCTTTTAGAAGAATATTGGACAGATGTTTTAAATAATCATCACGCTTTCTTGATTGATGCGAAACATAATATATTCTTTTTGCCAGGAAACAAGGGAGGATATATATTTTCCTATGACAATAAATTAAGATTAGAAAGGGCAGTTAGTAATATAAGTCCTAAAAGAGCTATCTACATTAATGACTACCTTTATATAATCTCTGATGATAAGATTGTCGTTTTAAATGAAAATGGTTGGGAAGAAGTGAACGATTTAGACTTATAACTAAAAAACAAGAAACTGTTATAACTTGAGATTTAGCAGTTTTTTGTTAGAATAAAAAAGATGCAAATTATTGAAAAGATTAAACAAGGAAAGGTTGGCGTGATACCAACAGATACTTTGTATGGACTCGTAGGTTCAGCTTTTTCCAAGGAAGCAGTTGAGAAGATTTATCATCTTAAGCAAAGAGATCCTAAAAAAGCTTTTATTATTTTAATTGGTTCTATAAAAGATTTGGCTTTATTTGGGATTAGTTCAGAAAATAAGTTGTTAAAAAATTGGCCAGAAAAAACAAGTATTATTTTGCCTTGTGATAAAAAAGAGTTTTTTTATCTCCATAGAGGGCTTAATTCCTTAGCTTTTCGTTTACCAAAGAAAGAGTCTTTAGTAGATTTTTTAAAGAAAACAGGTCCTTTGGTAGCTCCAAGTTGTAATAAAGAAAAAGAAAATCCTGCTAAAACTATTAAAGAGGCTAAGCAATATTTTCCTCATCTTGATTTTTATATCAATGGAGGGGAATTAAAGGAGAGACCATCCAAATTAATTAAATTAGAGAATAATAAAGTTATTATCATAAGAAATGCTTAAAAAAGAACAGTTTTTACCAGCTGTCACAACAACAAAAGAATATAAGGGAAAAATAAAAGAAATTGATGAGTTGTCCTTAGAAAAGGTAGCATTATTTCCTACTTTTCTTTCGTTAGAAAAAAGAAAGGAATTATATGAGCTTTTAGAAAAGACTACTTTGAAGAAAATACCTTTTTGTCATTTGAGAAGTGATATGGAAATTTGGGAGTTAGATTATTTAATTAAGCGGTGGGATTGTAAGGTTTTTAATATCCACACAGAGAAAGAATATCCTTTAACATACGATTATTCAAAATATAAGAAAATGATTTATATTGAGAATGTTTATTTTGCATTAGATGAAAAAGAAATAAAAGAATTCGCTGGTGTTTGTTTGGATATTTCTCATTTAGAAAGTGAAAGAGTATTAAGAAGAGAAGTTTATCAACAAAATATCAATACCTTAGAAAAATTTCAAATAGGATGCAATCATATATCAGCAGTAATTGGTCCACATCAAGATGAAAACAATCATACAGTAATAAGTAATCATACGATGTGTGATTTGTCTAATCTTGATTATTTAAAAAACTATCCAGAAAAATATTTTTCTCAATATTGTGCTATTGAATTAGAGAATTCCTTAAAAGAACAACTAAAAGCAATTAATTACATTGTTGATAAAAGTTAAAGTTTTTTGTGGTGTTAAAAAAGAGGCAATAGAAAAAAACAAAGATTATTTTATTGTCAAAGTAAGAGAAAAAGCAGAGCAAAATAAAGCTAATAAAAGAGTTATAGAAATACTTTCTTTATTTTTTAATAGTAGAGTTAAAATTGTTAAAGGACATAAATCTCCTCATAAAATATTTGAAGTATGCCAAAAATAGTAGTTGATCTCCATATTCATTCCAAATATTCTAGGGCAACATCAAAACAAATGGAATTACAACACTTAAAAGATGTTGCTCAAACAAAAGGTATTAATGTTTTGGGAACTGGAGATTTTACTCATCCTTTATGGTTTAATGATCTAAAGAAATTAGAAGAAAAAGAACAGGGTCTTTTTTCTTATAACAATAGCGATATCAGGTTTATTTTAACTGCAGAAATTAGTTGTATTTATTCTAAAAATGGAAAAGTTAGAAAATTGCATATGCTTGTTATTGCTCCGAGCCTGAATGTAGTTGAAAAAATTAATAAAAAGTTATCTAAAATAGGCAACTTAAGCGCTGATGGAAGGCCTATCTTGGGCCTTGATGCTAAAGAGTTGGTTAAAATAGTTTTAGATATTTCAGAAGAATGCCTGTGTATTCCTTGCCATATTTGGACCCCGTGGTTTGGTTTGCTCGGTTCTAAATCAGGATTTGATAGTTTAGAAGAATGCTTTGAAGATTATTCTAAATATATTTTTGCCGTAGAAACTGGTCTTTCTTCAGATCCAAAAATGAATCAGAGGTTGTCAATGTTAGATCGTTTCAGTTTGATAAGTTGTTCCGATGCTCATAGTCCTCAAAAATTAATGAGAGAAGCATGTGTTTTTGACACAGACTTAAATTATCATTCTATTGCTACATCTCTTAAAACAAAAAAAGGATTTCTTTATACTCTAGAGTTTTTTCCAGAAGAAGGTAAATATCATGCTGATGGACATAGAAACTGTAATATTTGTTTAACCCCCAAAGAGACACAAAAATATCATGGAATTTGCCCAAAGTGTAAAAAGCCTTTAACTATTGGAGTTTTAAATAGAGTAGAAGAATTAGCCGACAGAGACGTGGGGTTTGAACCTCCCAAAGCTATTCCCTTTAAAAGCTTAGTTCCTTTAGCTGAAATTATTGCAAACGCTTTTGATATGGGAGTTCAGACCAAGAAAGTACAGAAAGTTTATGATGAGCTTATGTTTAATTTTAATTCAGAGTTAGACATTTTACTCTTTATTCCTCTTGATGAATTAAAGCAACACTGCCCTATTTTTATAGCTCAAGGTATTATAAAAGTAAGGCAAGGTAATGTTAAAATAGATCCTGGGTATGATGGTGTATATGGAAAAGTGAATATTTTCTCTGATAAAGAAAGACAGGGTTTTTTAACCCAAAAGCGATTATTTTGAAAGCTCTTGACAAGAGGCGTAGAAAAGATATGCTGGATAAATAATATGGCTGAGCAAAAATATTTCTTAACTAAAGAAGGGTTGAATAAGGTGCAACATGAGTATCAAAAACTGAAGGAAGTGAAGAAAGAAAAGACCCTTGAGGAAACTCCTCAAGCATTGCATTCTGAAGAATTAGATACAGAGTTTGTTGCCTATAGAGAGGATATGGAGTTTTTAGAAGCAAGGATTGAGGAACTTGAATATGTTTTGAAGTATGCGGAGTTAATTGCTATTCCAGATGAAGCGAAAAGACAACAAGTTACCCTTGGAGCGAAAGTGCGGCTTGTTGTTAATGGACAAGAAGATGAGTTTATAATAGTGGGAACCTATGAAGCTGATCCAAATTTAGGTAGAATCAGCAATGATTCTCCTGTTGGAAAAGCTTTACTGGGTCACAAGGTAGGAGATGAAGTTGAAGTTTCTTCACCAAAAAAAACTATTTATAAAATTAAAAAGGTGGAATATAAGGAAATTTAAATATTTATGGTGTTAAAAGTGGGTATTATAGGTCCGACTAATCTTGAAAAATTAAGTAAATTGACCGGAAAGTCAGTATCTTTTTTTCTTGAGAAAGCAAAAGAAATTGGTAAAGTTGTGGCTGATGGTGGACATGAATTGTGGATTAATGGAGACAGGGGCATGACTATTAGTATTGGAAGAAGTTATAAAGAAAATAAGGGAAAGAAACTTGTTGTTCTTTATCCGAAAGTAGCAGAGCCATGGCCAGATGATCATATCAGAAAGTATAAAGAAGTTGCTGATATAGTAAGAGAGGAGAGAAATTGGTTTTGGGCGAATTACAGTGTTGTTTCAGAACCAGATTTGTGTATCTGTGTTGGCTTAAGCGCTGGAACTTTGAGCGAGCTCGCTTATATCAAATGGAATCATTTATTAAATCAAGGCAAATTAGAAAAACTTATTGCTGTGAAAGAACTTTTACGAGGAGGTGTTTTGCCTCCAGAAATAGAAGTAGATATTGGTCCTGTTTTACAATATATTGAGACAACAAAAGAATTACATAAATTTTTATGAGTTATCTTTTTAATTTCTTATTAAAAATTAGTGAGCTAAAAGATATTGAGAGAAAAGGAATTACTTTTTATGGTGTTAAAAAACCAGACAGCGCTGCTGATCATTCTTTTAGAATGGCTTTAATGGTTTGGATTTTTGGTAAAGAAAAGAGA
Source organism: uncultured Candidatus Saccharibacteria bacterium (assembly GCA_964450565.1). Classification (GTDB taxonomy): domain Bacteria; phylum Patescibacteriota; class Minisyncoccia; order Minisyncoccales; family CG1-02-41-26; genus CAYVCP01. The sequence goes on from CAYVCP010000006.1 coordinate 11,446, forward strand.
TTGAATATTGAAAGAGCTATAAAAATGGCATTAATCCACGATGTTGCCAAAGTTCATACAGGAGATATTACTCCTTATGATGGTTTGTTGCCAAAAGAAGCTAAAGAAAAAAGTGAATTTGTTAGAAAATGGAGACGTCTTTCATTAGAAGAGAAAGGAAAAAGACATAGAGAAAAGTTAGGCAAAGAGAACAACGCATTAGAGAAATTGTTATCTAATTTACCGCCATCTTTAACAAATGATTTACGAGCTGTTTGGCTCGACTATCACCAAAGAGAAAGTAGAGAAGCAAAATTTGTTCATCAAATAGATGTGTTAGAAAATTTATTAGAAGCCTTAGAAATGTGGAAAAAAGACAGTTCTTTTCCTACAGATCCTTGGTGGGAACATGCAGACGAAGTTATAGAAGATTCAGATCTTTTAGAATTTTTGAAAGAAATAGAAAAAGAAGAAAGAAAGCATTAATTTTATTCTTGTCCTTAAATTATTTTTTAGTATAATCAACTCATATGGAAAGAAAGTTCTATGAATAAATTTTTTAAATTTTTACTGTCTCTCTTAATTGGGCTGGTAGTTTTTTTAATTGTTATACAAAGAGTAGGTTTACATAATATGAGACAAGCTATTTTTTTGCTTTTTAATGTGCAGGGACTGGCTATTGTCACAGTGAACTTACTGTTTTTAGCAGTTAGTATTTTAAGGTGGCAATTGATTCTTAAATATCAAGGTGAACGTTTTTCTTTTAAATCCTTAACACCCCTATGGATGATTGGTTTTTCTTTGAGTTATCTCACTCCCTTTACTGCTTTCGGTGGAGAAATATTCAGAATTTACTTTACCAGAAAGAAGTTTCCCCAACTTTCTTCCAAAAAAGCAATCTCTTCTGTAGCTATAGATAAGTTATTAGATGGAACTGTTTTCTTTTCTTTTTTATTTGTAGGATTAGCTTTTTTCATTTCCTATGGAACATTACCGTCTACTTTAATGATTCTTTCTCTTGTAGTTTTCTCTTCTTTTTTTCTTTTTATCCTTGGCTTCTTTTATTTCAAAAACTGGAAAAAGGAAAGTGTGTTAGAAAGTTTAATGAATACCTTCGGACTTAAGAAGTTAATTAAAAGGAAGGATGGAGAAATGGTTCTTGAAGCAGAAAAAGAAGTTTTCCAATTCTTTTCTTTAAAGCATAAACAGTTTTGGTATGTTTTATGTCTTTCCGTTCTGAAATACTCTCTACAAGTGGTTAAGGCATCTATTTTAATCTTCTTTTTAGTAGGAACCTTTGATATTATAAAGGCATTTGCAAGCTATAGTTTTGTTAATGTGGCTGCTTTAACGCCTTTACCTGCTTCTTTGGGAACACTGGAACTAAGTCAGGGTTTTTCTTTTCAGGTATTAGGCTTTGGTTTTGCTAAAGGAACGGTATTTGGGATGATTTGGAGGGGTGCTGATTTAATATTTTGTTTCTTTGGAATCTTATTTTTAATAAAATATAGTTTTTCAATCTTAAAAGAAAAGATGTTTGGTTTTTTTGAGAAATAAGTTTTCCACAGCATTTTCCTTGTTAGCTTGATGAATGTCTTGTAGAATGACTAAAGGATACATAGAAAGGTCGTTTAATGTTTTTTGATTAAAAATGAAAAAAATATTATCAATTTTGGCTTTAGGAGTATTATTGGGAGTTATTGTTATGCCTAGTGTTTCTTATGCTCAAGATGCCCTACCTACTTCGTGTAAAATTACTCATGACTTAGGAGTGTCAACAGATATTTGTCCAAAGGGTACTAGTGCTGGTCCAGTAACATGTTCAATCAATAATCCAGATTTTCAATGTGGTCTTTGTTGTTTGTTGAACACTGTTTATACAGTAACAAATTGGATCTTTTTCTTAATGATGGCTTTGGCAGTGATTTTGATTGTGATTGGTGGAGCTACATATATGTTAGCTACTGGTGATGCTGAAAAAGCGACTAAAGCTAAATCAATTATCACTTTTGCTATTGTCGGTTTAGCTATAGCTCTTATAGCTAGATTTGTTCCTCCAATTGTTAAGTTCATAATGGGCGTTAGTTAAACATAATTATGAAAAAGATTATAATCGCTACAACTTGTCTAGTTGTTTTAACTGTTACTCCTGTTTTAGCTTTGGCTCAGTCTGGGATTATGGACATAACAGAAGAATGTTGTCAAGTTAGAGCTGGTGTAGTATGGAAATCTGGCAAAGTTAATGGGCAAGATTGTTCTGCTGATACTCCTTGTGAGATCTCAAAGAATATGACTGTTGGTCCAATTGAAGATGGTAGCAGTGTTGGTTCACAATGTTCTCTGCCTAATAGCAGTGGCCCAATTGCAGAAGGAACGACTCAATCTGTAGAGAAATATAGTAAGGATTGGTCAATTATTTGTGTAATTGGAACCTTAAATGCAGTAACAAATTGGATCTTCTTTCTAATGTTAGCTCTTGCTGTCATTTTAAGTGTTATTGGTGGAGCTACCTATATGACTGCCATGGGAGATGCTGAAAAAGCGACTAAAGCTAAATCAATTATCACTTTTGCTATTATAGGTTTAGCCATAGCTCTTGTAGCCAGATTTGTTCCTCCTATAGTAAGGTTTATTATGGGTGTCGGATAGTTTTAAGACTTAAGTTTTAAGTAACTACTGAAACAACTCCTTTGTGGGGTTGTTTTAGTTTACTAAAAATGGAATAATAAAAAGAATGTTTTATAAATTATAATTATATGAAAAAAGTATTTTTATCAGTAATGTTAGGGTTATTAATTCTTGGTATGGTTTATCCCCTCACTTCTTTTTCTCAAGAAGAATTACCTAGTGGTTGTAAAATTGATAGAAAGTTGGGCATAACAGATTGTGATGCGAAATTGGGAAGTGCAAAATTTTACCATTGTGACGCTGAAATAGATTCTATATGCGGTATTTGTTGTTTAGTTAATGTTGTGTTTATACGGTAAGCGATTGGTTATTTTTCCTAATGTTAGCCCTAGCTGTTGTCTTGGGGGTTATTGGTGGAGCTACCTATATGACTGCTATGGGAGACTCTGAAAAGGCGAGCAAAGGAACAAAGATTATTACATTTGCTATTATAGGTTTAGCTATAGCTATTGTAGCTAGGTTTGTACCTCCTGTTGTTAAATTTATAATGGGGGTTGATGATACTACGACCACAACACCTACACCTTAGTATAAAGAATAATACCGAGGCAGTTTTTTGCTGTCTCGGTGTTGTTTTAGGGCTTCTTTTTTGTTATTCTTTGATTATGCCGAGGTGGTGAAACCGGTAGACACGCTAGCCTTAGGAGCTAGTGCCATTTATGGTGTGTGGGTTCGAATCCCACCCTCGGCACATCTTGATATCTAAAAACCGCTCTTTCAAGCGGTCTTTATTTTATCCTATTTCAATAGCTATTTTTTTTCTTTCAGTTTTTGTTTTGGGAATAGAAACAAGGAGAAGTCCTTTTTTAAATGATGCTTTAATTTTTTGTGTGTCTACATCTTCAGGTAAAATGGTTTGTCTTGAGAAGGGACCCCAATAACATTCTTTATAAAAGTATTTTTTTTGTTTAGTGCTTTCTGGCTCCTTTCTTTCGCTTTTGATGATGAGCATATTATTTTCTACAAAGATTTCTATATCTTCTTGAGAGACACCAGCTATTGGAGCTTGAACACAGAAAGCGTCATCGGTTTCATAAATATCAGCAGCTAATTGCCCCTTACTTTGCAACCAGTCAGAAGATGGTTTTTTTTCTGATTTTTCGTCTACCTTAATTTTGATTTCTTTTTTCGGTTTCTTTTTCTCTTCTTTCTCTTCAACGATATTACTTTTTATTTTTTTAAATAGTGCCATATCTTTATAAATAACAAATACTTTTTATTTTTTTTAACTTTTTAAAACCAAAAGATAAGAAAATTGTTGCACCTCCCAAAATAATAAGAGGGACAATAAATTTGTTTAATCCTTCTACCCTTATTATAGAGAAATTATAAAGACCATGCAAGATAGTACATGAGGTAAGACCATAAAGGAAATATAGCTTTCTTTTTTTTCCATAAAAGAAAGATAAAGCTAAAAAATAGCCAAAAATGCCAGAGCATAAAGCATGTAAAAAAGTGGCTGAAGCAAATCTCCAAAGCATTAGTTCAAGTACTTTTGTTGAATTTAAAATAGGGTGATAATTAGTTAAAACAAGAATATTTTCTAAAGCTGCAAATCCTAAGGCAGATATGATCATGTAAAGAATAAAGTCTACTGGTTCGTCAAGTTCCGCGTTTCTATAGGTGCCAAATTTTGCTGATGCATATTTTACTATTTCTTCAATGAAAGCTCCCCCAATGAAAATACTAAAAGCAGAGGTGTATGCTAAAGATGCTAAGAATATATTTTGTGTTTTTTGGAATCCTTTTTCAAAAACAATGGCAAAAAGTCCGCTTACCATACCTAATAAAAATACTTTTAGAACCATCTTATTAGATTCTGGGTGAGCATCTTTTCTTAAATAAAAAAGAAGCCATAGAATGCTTGGTACAAAACCTATAAAATAAAGGAGGTATTTCATAATCTCAGATTTGATCTTGCTCTAATTCTTTGCTTATATTGTAAATGAAAAAGAGCAGTAATACCAATCATAGCAGCATTATCTGTGCATAACTTTTTTTCAGGTAAAAAGATATTCTTAAATTCTTTTTTCAAGTTTTTTCTTAGATTTTTATTAGCCAAAACACCACCACCAGCAATGACTGTTTTGATCTTATATTTTTTTACAGCTTTTTTAGTTTTTGTTATTAAAACATCAACAATAGCATTCTCTATGCCTCTTGCTGCTTCCTTTTTATATGTTTCTGTTATTTTATTTTTTTGAGAATGGTAAAGTACTGCTGTCTTTAGGCCTGAAAAACTAAAATCAAAATCATTAGAGTGAAGCATTGGTCTGGGAAATTCAATAGCTTTTTTTGTTGTTTCTGCCAAAGAAGATATAATGGGTCCTCCAGGATAAGGAAGTCCCAAGATTCTTGCTGTTTTATCAAAACACTCTCCTGCTGCGTCATCTCTCGTCTCTCCTATTACCTTATAATTATTCTTTTGTTTTATTAATACCAATTGAGTGTGGCCTCCAGAAACTACCAAGGCTAAAGCAGGAAATTCAACTTTTTTGTTTATTACACTAGCTAAAATATGCCCTTCTATATGGTTAACAGCTATCAGGGGCAAATTCCAGGCATGCCCTAAAGCTAAAGTAAAATTTATTCCTACCCACAGACAAGGTTCAAGTCCGGGACCACAAGTAACTGCTATGGCATCAATTTTTGGTTTCTGGTAAGTTTTTAAAAACCTTATTAGGTTTTCTTTTAAATCTTGTTCTCTTTTCAACTGATTTTTAATTTCATGGAAAGAATTTCCTTTTTCTAAAAACCCTGCTTTTTTTAAAGATTTTTTTAGAACAAAAACTAGATTCTTTTGATGTTCTCTTCTAGCTAAACTAGGATAAACACCTCCATACTCTTGATGTAATTTTACTTGTGAAGATATAATATTGCTTAAAATGGTGATTTTTCCTTTTGTTTTTTCTACAATAGCAACAGAAGTATCATCACAAGAAGTATCTATACTTAAAATAATCATGGTTTTATCTTATCCTTGATATTGATTTTTTGCAATTTCTTGATACAATGTAAAACATTGGCGCTATCGTCTAATGGTTAGGACACCTGATTTTCAATCAGGCAATCGGGGTTCGACTCCCCGTAGCGCTGCAAGCATTGTTTAGTGTTTTAGAATATGAGCATAATTTAATTGACATATTAAACCTAAGAAAATATGGGAAGCTACCATTTTCAGTAGAAAGTGCAATGTGTCTGTATGTTTGACAGAAAATATTTGCTAAGTTAAACTTTAGATAACAAAAAGATAAACTTATGAAAAATATTATAACTCTAAAAAATTTACGTGAAAAGATGGTGGAGTATTCTGAAAAAGTTAATCAAGGAGAATCTTTTATTGTTTTTAAAAGATCTAAACCTATCTTTAAAATTTCTCCTGTAGAAGATGATCTTTGGGAAGAAATTATAGATTTTACAAAGATTAAAAAAGGGGGCGTGAGCATAGAATCGTTAATCTCTAGGCTTTAAGGATATGACGGACAAAATAGACAAAGCTTTAAAGAAATTATCAAAAACGGAAAAAGCAAAATTAAAAGAAATGCTTTTTAATTTAGAAAAAGGGATTTTGTTCAATATGGATATTAAGAAATTGAAAGGAAGAAACGATATTTTTCGTATTCGGAAAGGAGGAATTAGAATTATTTTTAGAAAGATAGATGATAGGACAAAAATCCTAAGCTTAGAGCGAAAGAGTGATAAAACATACAAATAAAATGCGATGAAGTCAAACGCATGTAAAGCTGTTTCGTTTTCTGGGCCTCTTTTATAAAGGGACTCAAAATATTGCAGGTAAATCCTTAATTTAAATTTCTTCTGTTGAAGTTGCTTCTTCAATTTCAATATATTGAGAGAGAATTTGTTCTAAGTCTTTTTTGTTTTTAAACCCTTGATACACTTCGTCATTTATAATAATAACAGGTAGCGTTTCTTCTAGGGAGTAAAGGGACTTGAGTGTTTTTAGAGCAGAGAGGTCTAAGCTGTAATCAAAGGAATATACTCTTAAAAAAGGATACTTGTTTCTGAAATAAGTTAAGATGTAACCTTGATCTTCGCATTGAGGACAATTTTTTTGATCAGAATAAAAGTAAATAATAAAAGTTAAATCAGTGTCGCATTCTTTTGAAGCTCTTTGAAGCAATAACCAGTGTTTTATTTCTAGAATAGAATAATACTTTTTTAATTGTAAATAATAAGGGTGGCTATTGCCTAAGTTATTTCCTACTGAAGTTAATTTTTGAGCAATATCATATAGTTCTTTTGTAAGAGTAGACTCGTTTAAATTTTCACACGGTGCTTGGTTTAAGATAGCGAACTGTGTTTCTATAGCTAAAATATCTATTCTTAAATTTTGTTGTAAGGAGTTTAATTGTTCTATCCTTTTATTATTTAAAGTATGAGAAAGAAAAAAACCACTTGAGAATATAAGAAGTGTAAAAAAAAGTACTAAGAAGTATTTTTGAATATTTATTTTTTTTTCTGTCATAAAAGTACCTTACAATGCTATTTTAAAAAATCAAGTTATTTCCAAGAAACTTCCTTCTTAAAGATAATGGAAAAACTGGCTAAAATCCACCACAAAGTATTTAAAAAAGAGTATAAAATAACATAAAAAACAGCTTTTTCTTTTATGTTGATTTTATCAAAGGTAAGCTTTTTACCGAGGAAAAGCCATAATAACATTGCTATTAAACTGAGGACTCCTAATAAAAAGGCAGGGTTAAAATGTAAAGAAGGAAAGCTAATATTAGAAAGATAGGGTAAATAATCAAAGTTGACCAGAAGGGCATTGTTTAGGTGCGATGCAAAAAACTTTACTATTTTGTAGGTGGTATAAAATACTAAACTTATTGAAAGTAGCGCACCGAAAATATTATAGAAAAGGAAAAGAGAAAGATTGCCGTGTTTTCTAAAATCTAATAAGTTTTTATAATCTCTAAGGTTTAAAAGAAATCCTCTTCTCCATCTCAATCTTTGTCTACAAAGCCCCACAAGTTTTGGTTGAGCTTTCGTGTAAACGATAGAATCTAAAGCATGAACTATTTTCAAGTTTTTTGATTGCATTCGTAGAGCCATTTCAAGATCTTCTGTCATATGAGCTTTTTTGTAAGGACCTGTTTGTTTCAGTGTTTCTTTCCTAAAAATAGACAAAGGACCTGGGGTAACTATTAAAGAGCCAAGGAAGGATTGATTCTTTTTTAGAAAAGCTGAAATAAGGTATTCAGCACATTGTATTCCTTCAAGGATATTTTTTGGGTGATCAATTTTAATTGTAGAAACCACACAAGAAACCTTGGGGTCTGTGAAATGACTTACTATTTTTTTTAAAGAATTTCTATCAGCCATACAATCAGCATCCAAACAACCTATTAGCTCTCCTTTTGATTTTTGTATACCATAATTTAAAGCAGTAAACTTACCTCCGTTTTCTTTGTGAAAAAACTCTATACCTGAAATTGTTTTAATTTTTGTAAGGGTTTGGTCTGTTGATCCATCGTCAATGACTATGATTTGTAGTTTTTCCTTAGGGTAATCTGCATTTTTCAAAGATAAAACAGCTTTTTCTATGTTATCTTCTTCATTATAACAAGGGACAATCATACTAATGAAAGGAAATGTTTTTCCATCTTTGTTATACATTCTCTTTTTATTCTCAAAAAATGTAATGAAGATAAAAATACCAAAGTATAAAGATAGAAAAAGTCCTGTATAAATTAAGAGTTCTGTTGGTTGCATTTTTTTATTCTATTCTAAATGGATTCTTTTTTCAAATGCTTCAACCTTTTGTTTTAGAAAGGGACAATTATTTAAATTGGGATCTTTGTAAAGAAGAGTTTTAGCTGATTCTCTTGTTTTTTCTACTAATTTTAAGTTTGTTAGGTTCTCCATTGCAACATCAGGAAGGCCCCATTGCTTTATCCCATATAATGATCCAGGCCCCCTGATTGACAAATCTTTTTCAGCTAATTCAAAACCGTTTTTAGCTTTTAAAATAGCCGATAATCTTTGTCTGGTTTTTTGTGATCTAGAATCTGTAAATAAAAAACAATATGCTTGATCTCTTCCTCTTCCTACCCTTCCTCGGAACTGATGAAGCTGGGCTAACCCAAATCTTTCTGAGCCCTCAATGATCATACATGTAGCATTAGGAACGTCAACCCCTACCTCAACAACTGAAGTGGAAACTAAAATATCAAATTTCTTATTCTTAAAATCTGTCATTATCTTTTCTTTTTCTTTTGTTTTCATCTTACCATGAAGTATTTCAATTTTTTCTTTTAAGAAAACTTCTTTTTTTAATCTTTCAGATTCTTCTTTTACAGCCTTTAATTCTGATTTTTCTGTTTCTTCTATTTTAGGACAAATAACAAAGATTTGTTTTCCTTTTTTTATTTCTTCTTTGACGAAATCATAAACTTTATTTCTATCTTTTGGTGAAATAACTTTTGTTTCTATTTTCTTTCTTCCCTTTGGAAGTTCATCTAATAAAGAAAGATCTAAGTCTCCATAAATAGTTAAAGCAAGAGTTCTAGGAATAGGAGTCGCTGTCATAGACAGAAGATGAGGAAACCATTTGTTATCAGTTAAAAGCTTTGATCTTTGTTTTACTCCAAACCTATGTTGTTCATCAATAATAGCTAAAGCTAAATTGCCAAACTTAACTTTATCTTGGATTAAAGTATGGGTTCCTACTAAAACATCTATTTCTCCTTGTTTGATCCTTTCCAATATTTTGGTTCTTGATATTTCTAAGATTTCTGGTTTTCCTCCGTAACTTAATTTTTGAGAAATGATCTTGTCTTGTTTTCCAGTTAAAAGAGCAATTCTTACTTTAAAAGGTTGTAAAAGTTTTGATACTTCATTAAAGTGTTGTTTTACTAATATTTCTGTTGGTGCCATAAAAGCAGCTTGATATCCTGCTTTTACAGCGCTTAAAACAGCTAAAACAGCAACAACTGTTTTTCCAGATCCAACATCACCCTCTAAAAGTCTTGACATGGGACAGGTTTTTTCTAAATCTTTTACTATTTGATAAGTACACTTTCTTTGAGCATCTGTTAACTTAAAAGGTAAAGATTTAACTAATCGCTTTATTATCTCTACATTAAAAGGAACAGAGGGAGATTTTTCTTTTTTTAACCTGAATTTTTGTCTTAGAACAGAAAGTTCAACTGTAAATAATTCTTCAAAAGCAAATCTTTTTCTTGCTTTTTCAATATTATCGAAAGAAGAAGGAAAATG
>CAYVCP010000007.1:0-17440 GCA_964450565.1 uncultured Candidatus Saccharibacteria bacterium
CCGCTCTTTAATTTTTCTAAATTAGAAAATGTTTTTTGAGCCTTTAATTTCTTTTTGAGTAAATTTATTTCTTTTTCTTGCGAGTTGGTTTTTAGAAACAAACTGTCTATTTCTTCTATTTTATTGCCTAAAAAATCAAATCGAAAAGCATTCTCTGTATTGAGGGGAAATATTTCTATAATACCTCCTTTTTGAGAGAATTCTCCCTTAGAGTCTATTTGGAAAACTTTTTCATAACCCATTTCATCTAATTTTTTCAAAACTTCAGATAGCTTAATTTTTTGATTTTTTTCCAAAATCAAAGTATTGCTATCCCAAAAGTTTTGTGTTTTCTTTGAAGATTCAATATGTTGCTGGTTTTCTATAAACCAAGAAAGCTCTTTTTCTAAAAAGTAGGGGATAATAGAAACAATTAATACTTTTTTCTTCGGTAGTTTCATTTATGAATAATGAGAGATATAACACTCTTGAGGAATTAGAATGGAAGCATTTCTTTTATTGTTTCTCTTGTTTTTTGAAGAATTAATTCTTCTTTTTTGGAAAACTTTTTTAATACAAAATCTTTAATGCTTTCAATTTTTTCTATTGGCTTTATGCCAATTCTAATCCTTTTGAATTTTTTTGTTTGAAGATCTGTAATAATAGACCTTACTCCATTATGTCCTGCTGATTCTTTGTCGTATGATAGTTTAACTTTTCCGAGTTCAAGGGAAAGGTCATCGTGAATTATAAAAATATCTTCTATATTTATTTTATAGTAATCTCTAAAAGCTTTGATGGCTCTGCCAGAATTATTCATAAAAGTTTGAGGCTTTAAAAGAATTATATTATTTGTTACCGAAACATCAGCATTAAATTTTTTTTCAAACTTAAATTTTGGAAAACCGTTTTCTTTTTGTATACAATCTAAAACACGAAAACCTATATTATGTCTCGTTTTCTTAAATTTTCTTTTTGGATTGCCTAATCCTATTATTAAAAACATATTTGTTTATTATATAGTAATTTTATCTTAATAGGAAAGAAAAGTTTGCTTCAAGAGCCAATATCTGTTATTATAACAATATGAAATTTAAGGGATTTTTTAGTTTTTTTTGGGAAATAGCACAAATTGTTATTGTTGCTTTGGTTATAGTTTTACCGATTAGATATTTTGTTTTTCAACCGTTTATTGTAAGAGGAGCTTCTATGGAGCCTAACTTTCATAATGGAGATTATCTGATTGTTGACGAATTAAGCTACAGGTTTAGAGAGCCAGAAAGAGGGGATATAATCGTTTTTAAGTATCCACAGGATCCCTCACAACGTTTCATTAAAAGGGTCTTGGGTTTGCCTGGTGAGCAATTAGAACTGAGTAATGGCAAAATTACTATCACAAAAGAGAACGGAGAAAGTATAATTTTATCGGAATCTGATTATTTAGATAATGTTACAGCTGGTGATGGTTTGGGAGAAAAAAGGATGGTTCTAGACAACGATGAGTATTTTGTTTTGGGAGATAATAGGGGACACTCTTATGACTCGAGAAGGTGGGGGGCTTTAGTAAAGGATGATATTATAGGGAGAACACTTTTTAGAGCTTGGCCTTTGGATGACATTACTTTGTTTGGGAATCCAGAATATTAATAATATATGGCAAAATATCAAACAGCAACAGGAATGAGAGATCTTTTTAAAGAAGATTTTGATTTTTTGAATAAAGCGAATAAAATAGCAGAAAAAATAGCTGATTTTTATGGGTTTGATAAGATTGAAACTCCTGTTCTAGAATATTCTGAGATATTTGAAAAAGGCACAGGGATGTTTACCGATATTGTGGAGAAAGAAATGTATTCTTTGAGAACAAAAGGTGGTGATAGGTTGACCCTAAGGCCTGAAATTACTCCTGGCGTTGTTAGAGCTTATATTCAAAATGGTATGCAAGCCCTTCCTAAGCCAGTAAATCTTTGGTATTTTAGTTCTTGTTTTCGCCATGAAAGACCTCAGTTAGGAAGATATAGGCAATTTAATCAAATAGGGTTTGAGAGTTATGGGATTTCTGATCCCATTGTTGATGCAATTACTATTCAAATTTTTTATGATATCTTGCAATCATTAGGCATTAAAGACTTATTGATTGAAGTCAATTGTATTGGTTGTGTTGATTGTAGGGCTAATTTCAGAAAAGCATTATTGGGTTATCTAAAGAGTAAACAGTCTTCTTTATGTGTGACTTGTAAAAAAAGGATGAAAAAGAATCCTTTGAGAATTTTAGACTGTAAAGAAGAAAAATGTGAAAGGGTTAGGAAGTCAGCTCCTCAAATTTTAGATTATTTATGTAAGGATTGTCATGATCACTTCAAAGGTTTATTAGAATTTTTAGACGAGTTAGGACTCCCTTATAATTTAAATTCTTGTTTAGTAAGGGGATTAGATTATTATACAAAGACAGTTTTTGAGATTTTTCAAAATACACAAGAAGGGAAATCTCAAGGAGCTTTAGCTGGAGGAGGAAGGTATGACAATTTAGTTAAATTATTAGGAGGTAAAGAGACTCCTGCATGTGGCGGTGCTTTGGGTGTTGATAGGGTTGCTAATTTATTAAAAGATAAAAATTCTGTCCATGTAAAAAAAAGAAAGGTTGATATCTTTTTGGCTCAAGTTGGGGAACTGTCAAAAAGAAAGGGTTTGAAATTATTTAAAGAGTTTTTTGGTTCTTCTGTTAAAGTAGCTACAGCTTTACATAAAGATTCTTTAACTTCTCAATTAAAATTAGCAGATAGACTCGGAGCTAAATACAGTTTGATTTTAGGACAAAAAGAGTCTTTGGATGGCAATATCATTGTCAGAGAAATGAAAACAGGAAAACAAAGAATAGTGGCTTTAGATAAGATTGTCGGAGAAATGAAAAAGAAAGTATGACAGATTGTATTTTTTGTAAAATTGTGAATAAAGAGATTAACTCTGATATTGTTGACGAAGATGATTCGGTAATTATTTTTAAAGATACTAATCCAAAAGCAGAAATTCATTTATTAATTGTACCCAAAGAACACATAGAATCTATTCAGTCTAATGGATCGGAAAAGGTAGCTGAGAAATTAATTTTAAAAGCCAAGCAAATAGCAAAGGAAAAAGGTTTAGAGGGATATAGGTTGGTTTTTAACGTAGGCAAAGAGGGCGGACAAACTGTTAACCACCTGCATTTACATTTTCTAGCAGGAAAGAACCAGTTGACAGCATAGATTTAATAAGTAATATATTTAATATGCCACTTAAAGTAGAAAAACAAGGGAAAGAATCTTCTCAAGGTATTGTAAGGAGGTTCACTTTAAAACTTAGAAAAAGCGGTGTTTTGTATGAGGCAAGAAAAAGAAGGTTTAAAACAAAACCAAAAACAGGGCAATTGAAAAAACGATCTGCTCTAAGAAGAGAAAAGAAAAAACAGGAATATTTCGAAGCAAAAAAAATGGGAAAAATAAAGGGATATAAAAAATAAGAAGCAGGGCGAAAGCCCTGTTTTTAAGTTCATTGCTATAACTTTTTTATAATTTCATCAATTGATTTTAGTTATTTTTTATTTCCCCCAATTGCTTTACAGTTTTTCTTTTGTTATTATAAAAAAACATGATTGAAATAAATAACTTGACAGAAAGCAAGATTGATTTTGATATAATCAAGAAAATAGTGGAAAAAGTTTTAACAGGAGAGGGATTTTCAGAAACCGCTGAATTATCTATTGCTTTTGTGGGTTCTGGCAGAATGAGAAAGTTAAATAAAACTTATAGAAAAAAAAATAGAGTAACAGATGTCTTATCTTTTTCAGAAAAGACTATACCTCTTGGAAAATTAAAGATTGGTGAGATAGAAAAGATCCAGGGTTTTGGAGAAATGGTTATTTGTCCTAAACAAATTCAAAAGAATGCTAAAGAATTTAACACTTCTTTTGGAGGCGAATTGAAGAAAGTTGTTATCCATGGAGTCTTGCATCTTTTAGGCTATGAGCATGAACAAGAAGAAAACGAAGCTAAAAAGATGCATAAAAAAGAAATTCAATATTTGAATTCATGAAATCAATAACGCTTACAGCTTTAGATATAGGGTCTGGATCAATAAAGGGTCTTTGTGTTCAAAAAGACCTTAAATCAGGCATAATTGAAACGCTATCTCAGGTTGAGCTTCCTAGTTTTGGAGTAAGAAATGGGGAGGTGGTTAAGGTTGACGATGTTGCTCAAATAGTAGCAAAAGTTAAGTTTGAATTAGAAGAAAAAGCAGATTGCAAGATAAAAGAAGTGGGGATTAATATTGAGGGTAATCATCTTTTTTCTCTTAGTTCTTCAGGGGTTGTTTCTGTTTCAAGGGCTGATCAAAAAATATCAAGGGAAGATATTCAGAGAGTTTTGCGAGCTGCTTCTGCTGTTAACTTGCCAAATAACAAAAGGATTATAGATACTTTTTCTAAGGAATTTACGATAGATGGAGAGGTTGTCAAAGAGGTATTGGGATTAAATGGCATAAGATTGGAAGCTAAGGTTCGTTTAGCTGGTGTTTTTACACCTGTTTTTGATAATTTAGAAAAAGCAGTTTCTCAAGCAGGTATTAGTGCTTCTGATATCATTCTAGGACCCTTAGCTACAGCAAAAGCTGTTTTGACTCAAGAGCAGAAAGAACTTGGAGTTGTGGTAGTTGATATTGGTTTTGGTACTACTTCGGTTGCTGTCTTTGAAAAAGGAGAAATGATTGATTTTATTATTTTTCCTATTGGTTCTTCAAATATTACAAATGATATTGCGATTGGATTGAGAACAGAAATTAAAACAGCAGAAAAAATTAAAAAAGATTACGGTACTTTAAAATTGACAAAAAAGAATAATCGAGAAAAAATAAAAGTTCTAGACAAATCCTTAGAATTTTCTTTTAGTTTTTTGCATAAAGTTATTGAGTCAAGGGTAAATGAGATCTTTAACGAAGTTCAAAAGAATTTAAAGAAAATGGCAGGAGCAGAGCCATTGCCTGCTGGTTTGATAATAACAGGAGGGGGCTCTAAGATGCCAGGTATTGTTGAGTTTGCCAAACAAAAATTTAAATTACCATGTAGAATTGGTAATATCAAAGATATAAAAGGAGTTGATAATGAAACTTTTACAACCGTTGTTGGTGTTATTATGAGTATGATAGATGCAGAAGGAAAGATTGAAGAAATAGATTTTTCTCATCATCATTCTTCTAGTTTCAAAAAGACAATTTCAAAAGTTTTTAAATTATTTTTACCATGAAAAATATACCCAAAATAAAAGTTGTTGGGATTGGGGGGTCTGGGGTAAATGCTGTCTCTCGTATGGCTAAAGAGTCAATTTCTTCAGTAGAATTAATTGCTGTCAATACTGACGCTCAAACCCTAAAGACGGGGTTGCCAATTAAGAATATTTTGGTAGGAAAAAAGACCACAGAAGGTCTTGGTACGGGTATGGATGTAAAATTAGGAGAAAAAGCAGCTAGGGAGAATTATGAAGAGCTTAAAGAAGCCTTAATTGGAGCAGAATTAATATTTTTAACTTGTGGGTTGGGTGGTGGTTCTGGAACAAGCGGAATTGCTGTTTTGGGAGAAATTGCCAAATCATTAGGTATCCCAACAATAGCAGTGTGTACTTTACCTTTTAGTTTTGAAGGGGCTCAAAGAAAGAATATTGCTAATTGGGGTTTGAGAAATTTAAAAGGAAAAGTTGATACTTATTTAATTATTCAAAATGATAAACTTTTACAACTTGTGAGTCCGAACGCAACCATTGGAAATGCTTTTTGGGTTTGTGACGGTATTTTACGAGAAGCTGTGAAGGGAATTTCAGATTTAGTTTCGTTGCCAGGTGTCATTAGTGTTGATTTCGCTGATCTTAAAGGCATTTTAAAGAGTTCTGGGAGAGCATTTTTGGGAATTGGAAGGGCTAAAGGAGAAAAAAGAGCTGTTTCAGCCGCTTATTCCGCACTGCAGTCTCCTTTACTTGATTTTTCCATTAAAGATTCAGAAGGTGTTTTATTGAACATAGCAGGAACAGATGATTTGTCTTTGAATGAAGTAAATTTAGCTGCTTCTGCGATTAAAAAACAAACTAAACCAGGAACAAGAATAATTTTTGGTGTTTCCGAAGACTCTTCTCTAGAAAAAGGAGAAATGAAGGTTATTTTGATAGCAACTTCAAAAAATTAAGAGGTTATCCACAGTATCTTTTTTTATTTTTTTTATATATAATGAATTTACTGAATTATGTTGCAAAAGATTAAAAAAAGAGATGGGACACAAAAAGATTTTGATCAAACAAAAATTACAGAAGCTATTCATAAAGCGCTTACTGTAACTAAAGAAGGAGATAGAGAAAAAGCTCAGCACCTTTCTTCAAAAGTAACTGGTATTTTACAAAGGAGATTTAGGGAAGACGAATTTCCTAATGTAGAACAGGTTCAGGATGTAGTTGAAGAGGTTTTAATCTTAGAAGATTTGGTAAAAACAGCCAGATCCTTTATTTTATACAGAGAGCAAAGGAGAAAAATTAGAGAATTCGGGGATGCTTATGATGAGGCAGTAGGAATTTATGACCAATATATTGATGAGACAGATTGGCAGGTAAAAGAAAATGCTAATATGGCCTATTCCTTGCAAGGATTAAACAATTATGGCGTTGCTTCTCTGACTAAACGATATTGGCTTAATAAGATTTATCCAAAAGAAATTAGAGAGGCCATAGAGAGCGGAGATTTTCATGTTCACGACTTAGATGTTCTCGGGGCATATTGCTGTGGTTGGGATTTATATGATCTTTTATTGAAGGGTTTTGGTGGCGTTGCCGGAAAAGTACAATGCGGACCTGCAAAACACCTTAGATCAGCGTTAGGTCAAATAGTTAATTTTTTCTATACTCTTCAAGGAGAAAGTGCCGGAGCTCAAGCTTTTTCAAGTCTCGATACTCTTTTAGCTCCTTTTATTAGATATGATCACTTAGATTATTTTGAAGTCAAGCAAGCAATGCAAGGTTTTTTATTTAACTGTGCTGTCCCTACCAGGGTGGGTTTTCAAACTCCTTTTACTAATGTTACCTTAGACTTTGTTCCTTCTCCAGCTTATGCAAAACAATCTGTTTTAATTGGAGGAAAACCTCAAAATGAAACCTATGGCGATTTTCAGGAAGAAATGGATATGTTTAATAAGGCTTTTTATGAGACAATGATTGAAGGAGATCAGAATGGAAGAATTTTTACTTTTCCCATTCCTACAGTTAATATTACCAAAGATTTTGATTGGACAAATCCTGTTTTAGATACTATGTGGGAGGCTACGGCAAAATATGGGGTAAATTATTTTGCTAATTTTATTCATTCGGATATGAAGCCAGAAGATGTTAGGAGTATGTGTTGTCGTTTAAGGTTATCTAATAAAGAATTACACAAAAGAGGGGGTTCTCTTTTCGGTGCTAATCCACTTACAGGGAGCATAGGTGTGGTTACAATTAATTTACCGAGAATTGGATATTTATCAAAAACAAGGCAAGAATTCTTTCAAAAACTAAAAAAAGCAATGGATTTATCTAAAGAATCATTAGAAATTAAAAGAAAAGCAATTGAAAATTTTATGGAGCAAGGCCTGTATCCTTATTCTAAACACTATTTGTCTGGTGTTAAAAAGATGAGGGGTGAATATTATGGCAATCATTTTTCTACTATAGGTATTTTAGGCTTAAACGAATGTTTGCTAAATTTTTTGGGTCAAGATATTGCCTCTCCCCAAGGTATTAAGTTTGGTCTTGAACTTATGGACTTTATGGGAGACGAGTTGGTTAAATATCAAGAAGAAACAGATAATCTTTATAATCTAGAGGCGAGTCCAGCCGAAGGAGCTAGTTTTAAGTTAGCCCTAAAAGACAAAGCAAAATATCCAGATATTAAAATGGCAGGCACAAAAGAGGTCCCTTATTATACTAATAGCTCTCAGTTGCCTGTTGGGCACACAGACGATGTTTTTGAAGCCTTAGAGCTACAAGACGATTTACAGTGTAAGTATAGCGGAGGCACTGTTTTTCACATTTTTTTAGGTGAAAAAATAACAGATATTGAGAATGCAAAAAACTTGGTTAAAAAAGCTTTTAATGGTTTTCGTTTGCCCTACATCACTATTACCCCAACTTTTTCTATTTGTCCTACACATGGTTATTTGTCAGGGGAGCACTGGAAATGTCCAAAGTGTACTATAGATCAGGATTGTGAGGTATATTCAAGGGTGGTTGGATACTTAAGGCCTGTTCAGCAGTGGCACAAGGGCAAGAATCAAGAATTCAAAGAAAGAAAAAAGTTTGTAGTAAAGCAGAAAGAAGGTGTAGAAAATACGATTGAGCATACTCTTGAAAAATTAAAAGTATGAAAATAGGTGGTATAGAAAAAACCACTCTATTAGATTTCCCAAATAAAATTGCTTGTACTTTATTTTTAACTGGTTGTAATTTCAGGTGTCCTTTTTGTTATTCTCCAGAACTTGTTTTTGGAACAAATAAAGACATTCCTCTCAAGGAGGTTTTTTCTTTTTTAGAAAAAAGAAAAAATCAACTTGACGGTGTCGTAATTTGTGGGGGAGAACCAACTTGTAGTACAGATTTACCTGATTTTTGCCAAAGAATTAAAAATTTACAATATGATATTAAGTTAGACACAAATGGTTCTAACCCTAAAATGCTTAATTCTTTAATTAAAGAAAAATTAGTAGATTACGTAGCAATGGACATAAAGGCACCAAAAGAGAAATATCAAGAAGTTGTTGGGGTTGATATTGATGTTGATAAAATTCAAGAAAGCATTGATATACTAAAAAAAGATTTTGTTGACTATGAATTTAGAACTACTTTCGCTCCTTTATTATTAGAGAAAGAAGATATTAAAAAAATAGCTAAATGGATAAGCCCGGCTAAGAAATATTTTTTACAACAATTTAGAGCTGAAAAAACATTAGATCCTAAGTTTCTAACGCTTAAACCGCATACTGATGAGGAATTAAAGGATGTAGTTCGTGAAATTTCTTTATTTTTTGATATTTGTCAGGTAAGATAATTTTTAATGACAAATTCAAAGATATTTTTGTTTTGTTTGATCTCTTTTCTGTTTGGAATATTTTTTGGTTCTTTTTTTCATATTCCAAAACTTATAATTTATGAATTCTTTTTGTTAGGTATTTTTTATTTATTTTTCAAAAAGAGAGCTATTTTTTGTTTTGGACTTTGTTTAATTATTCTTGGGTTCGGTATTCTAAAAGGGGATATGGCACTTCAACAAACCATAGAACAAAAAGAGGGATATCTACCTTTTTTGAAAGAAAGATTAGAGAATGTTATTGACGACAATTTATCTCCTCCTCAAAGCGGACTACTTTCAGCAATTCTTTTAGGAAACAAACAAGATCTTAACAAAGAATTTAAGGAAAAACTTAACAGGGCTGGTATTAGACACATAACAGCAGTTTCAGGTCTCCATATTGTTGTCTTAAGCGGAATTTTATTATGGCTCGGTATGATTTTTCTTTCTAGGGGTCAATCCTTTTATTTTGCTGTTGCTTTTCTTTGGCTATTTATTTTAATGATTGGATTTCAACCCTCCATTATTAGGGCTGGTATTATGGGTTCTTTGTTGCTTTTTTGTGAAAAAATAGGTAGACAAAGGATAGCAGATAGAGCTCTTTTCCTAACAGCTACTGTAATGCTTTTATTTAACCCCTCTTTGTTGAGATATAGTATCGGATTCCAATTATCATTTCTAGCTACTTTGGGTATTATTTATTTTATGCCTACCCTTCAACATTTTCTCAGTAAATTTAAACTATTCAAGACGTTGAAGGTTGATGGTCTTTTGGCAATGAGTTTTGCAGCTCAAATTTTTACCCTACCTGTTTTAATCTATCATTTTGGACAATTTTCTGTTGTTTCTCCTCTTACTAATTTATTAGTTGTTCCTTTGTTGCCATATTTAATGAGTTTAGGTTTTTTATTTATATTTCTTGGAATTATATTCTTACCCATAGGGCTTGTTTTTTTATTTCCTCTTTGGTTATTATTGACTTATATCAAGAAAGTAACAGAGGTTTTTGCTAATTTACCATTTTCTGCTTTGAATTTTCAACTTCACTGGGTATATCTTATTATTATATATGCCTTTTTTGTCTTTCTAATATGGAAGATAAAACGAAAAGGTTTTTTAAGGGGTTGATTTGTTTTTTCTATAAATGATAAAATATTAATATGATTAGTTTTAAAAAGCTTTTTTCAAGTTTTAAGAATGCCTTTTCTGGACTCAAGACTGTTTTTAAAGAAGAACAAAGTTTTAGAATACAAATTGCGATTGCTTTTATTGTTTTTATCGTTATGTTTATTCTTCCCTTGCATTATCTTGAAAGAATAAGCTTAGTGTTGGTGATTTGTTTTGTCTTGGGCTTGGAACTTTTGAATTCTCAACTAGAGAGAGTTTGTGATTTGATAACAAAAGATTATGACTTGAGGATAAAACGCATTAAAGATTTGTCAGCTGCTGCTGTTTTGATTGCTTCTCTTGATGCTTTATTGGTCGGGCTTTTTATTCTTTTATCTCATTTGCTATAATATCTTATATGAAGATTAAAGAACTTTTATTTTTTGATATCACTCTTTTATTTAAAAGAGATATTATTGGGTTATTACAAAGAGATATTTCTATTAAGAAAAAGCCAAAATATTTATTTTTAGTTATTTTATTTTCAACAGGTCTCTTTTTAGGTTATCTTGTTAGCTCTGTTGAATTTATTCCAAGGAAACCAAATAATCTATGCTATAACGATGTTTTGTTAGCAAGAATAGCTGGTAACGTATCCCAAGAAAGATCTGTAATGAATGTTATTAAACAGTCCTCTCCTGCTGTGGTAAGTATTATTATCTCAAAAGAAATACCGATTTATGAGGAATATATAGAACGAAATCCTTTTTTTGGTATAGAAATTCCCATGTATAGAGAAAGTGGAACAGAGAAACAAAGGGTTGGGGGAGGAAGTGGTTTCATCGTTTCTAAACAAGGATTAATCCTTACAAACAAACATGTGGTGTCTGATGAAAATGCTGAATTTACAGTTATTACAAACGATGGCATAAAGTACCAGGCAGAGGTTTTAGATAAAGATCCTGTGCAAGACTTAGCTATTTTAAAAATAAACGGAGAAATTGATTTTCCTATCCTAAACCTAGGAGATTCTTCAAAAGCTGAAATTGGACAAACTGTTATTGTTATCGGCAATGCTTTAGGGGAATTTGCTAACTCTGCTTCTGTAGGTATAATCTCAGGTCTTAAAAGGACAATTTCAGCCTCTGGTGGGGGCATGGTAGAGACATTAGAAGATATTATACAGACAGATGCTGCGATTAATAAAGGAAATTCTGGTGGCCCATTGTTGAATTTAAAGGGAGAGGTTATTGGAGTTAGTGTGGCTATTGCAGAATCTGCTCAAAACATTTCTTTTGCTATCCCGATTAACAGGGCAAAAAGAGATATTCAACAAATTAAAACTTTAGGAAAAATTACCTATCCCTTTTTGGGTATAAGGTACGTCATGATAACACCAGAAGTACAAGAAGAAAAAGAACTTTCTGTTGATTACGGTATCTTGATTATTAGGGGAAAAGAAGGAGAGCCTGCTGTTGTATATGATTCGGTTGCTTTTAATGCTGGATTAAAAGAAAATGATATTATTTTAGAAGTTAATGGAAGGAAAATTGATATGAACAATACTTTAAGTAGTGTTATGCAAGAATTTTATCCTGGAGATCAAGTTATATTGAAGGTTTTAAGGGGGACTAATGAATTAACATTTGATGTTGTTTTAGGAGAAAGAGAAGACTGATTAAAATTGTAATTTTTCTTCTTTTATCCTATAATATTAACACTTATGCCATTTGTACAAGGAGGTGATTTCACCCATAAAGCACAAGAAGCAATGATGAAGGCGCAGAATTTGGCTAAAGAAAAAAAACAACAACAAGTTGATGCCCTTCATTTATTATTAAGTTTACTGCAACAAGAAGACAGTATTGTTTTAACATTGCTCCATAATTTGCAGGTTGATGTTGAAGATTTAATTAGAAAAACAGAAAAAACCTTAAACCATATTCCATTTTCTGGTTTAAACCAACAGATGTTAGGACAGTTTTATCTTACTCAAGATTTAGCCCAAGTTCTAGAATCAGCACGAAAAGAAGCAGTTGAAATGGGAGATGACTTTGTTTCTGTCGAACATTTATTTCTCGGTCTTTTAACCATTATAACAAGAGCTCAGGGTGTTTTACAAAGGGTGCGTTTTACTTCGCAAATTGTAAGCGTTCCTTTGGATAAGGAGACGGTTTTAAAAAATTTAGCTGATATTAGGGGAGGGGAGAAGATTACAGACCCTAATCCAGAAAGTAAATTTGAAGTGATTAAAAGATATTCTAGGAATTTAACTACCTTAGCTGCAGAGGGAAAATTAGATCCTGTGATTGGCAGAGAATCTGAAATTAGGAGGGTAATGCAGGTTTTGTCAAGAAGAACAAAGAATAATCCTGTTTTAATTGGAGAAGCTGGGGTTGGAAAAACAGCTATCGTGGAGGGATTAGCAAAAAAGGTATTTAGTTTAGACGTTCCAGAGTCTTTAAAAGGAAAAGAAATTATTGCTTTAGACTTGGGGGCTTTGGTGGCTGGTACAAAATATAGGGGGGAATTTGAGGCTCGCATGAAAGCTTTTTTAAGGGAGGTGGAGAGATCTCAAGATCGTTATATCTTATTTATAGATGAATTACACACTTTAGTTGGAGCTGGAGCAGCGGAAGGTTCAATAGATGCTTCTAATTTATTAAAGCCTGCTTTAGCAAGGGGAGAATTAAAAGCAATTGGGGCTACTACCTTGAAAGAATATCAGAAGTATATTGAAAAAGATTCTGCTTTTGAAAGAAGGTTTCAACCTATTTTAGTTAAAGAGCCTTCGGTAGAGGATGCAATATGTATTTTAAGGGGAATAAAGGAAAAATATGAGATGCACCATGGGGTTAAGATTTTAGATTCTGCCTTAAAGTCAGCAGCAGAACTAAGTAGCCGTTATATCGCAGACAGGTTTTTACCTGACAAGGCGATTGATTTGATGGATGAAGCAGCTTCTGCTTTAAGATTAGAAATAGAATCAGAGCCTACAGAATTAGAAGGATTGAATGATAATATTACAAAACTTGAAATAGAAAGACAAGCATTATTAAAAGAAAAGAACTCAGACAAAAGATTAAGAGTTATTGAAAGATCTTTAGCTGATTTAAACGAGAAGGCTCAATCTTTAAGGGCTAAATGGATTTCGGAAAAAGCAATCATTTTAGATATTAGAAAACTTAAACAAGAAATTGACAAAGTAGCTTTTCAGGTTGAGGTTTCTCAACGAGAAGCTAATTTACAAAGAGTAGCTGAGTTAAAATATGGCGTTGTACCAGAATTAAAGAAAGAATTAAATGCAAAGGAAAGAAAACTGCAGGCTCTCCAGGGAAAAAATTCTATTTTAAAAGAAGAAATTTCAGAGGAAGAAATAGCAAAGGTAGTGTCTCGTTGGACAGGAATTCCAGTAACTCGTTTAATTCAAGCTGAAGCCAGGAAGCTGGAAAGAATGGAGAAGATATTGAGACAGAGGGTTATCGGTCAAGACGAGGGGATTACAGCCGTTTCTAACGCCATTAGAAGGGGTAGGGCGGGCATAGCAGACGAACTGAGACCTATGGGAGTATTTTTATTTTTAGGTCCCACAGGTGTCGGTAAGACAGAAACAGCGAGAGCTTTAGCTGATTTTCTTTTTGATACAGAAAAAGCTTTGATTGCCGTTGATATGTCAGAGTATATGGAAAAATACTCTGTTTCTAGAATCTTAGGATCTCCTCCTGGTTATGTAGGTCACGAAGAAGGGGGGCAGTTAACAGAGAAGGTAAGGAGAAGACCCTATAGCGTTATTCTATTAGATGAAATTGAGAAAGCTCATCCTGAAGTTTTCAATATTTTACTTCAAATTTTTGAAGATGGAAGATTAACAGACGCAAAAGGAAGGCAAATTTCTTTTAAAAATACTATTATTATTATGACCTCTAATGTTGGTTCTGAGTATTTATCGGAAATGCAACCCTTGGGATTTGAAATAGAAAGAAAAAGAGGTGTAGCTAAAAAAGAAGCTGCTAAGAAAAAGATATTTGATGCCTTGAAAGAATCTTTCAAGCCAGAGTTTTTAAACAGGATTGATGAAACTATTATTTTCAATTATTTAAGCAAGAAAGAGATTAGGAAAATTGTTGATTTAGAATTAGAAAAAATATCGAAGAGACTAAACAAGGCAAAAGGTATCGGTATCAAATTTACAGTAGAGTTATCAGACTATCTTGCCGAAAAAGGTTTTGATGTAAATCTCGGTGCTAGACCTCTGAAACGAGTAATCCAAAAAATGATTTTAGACCCTCTTTCTCTTAAGGTTATTATAGGAGAGATAAAAGAAAAAGATAATATTTTTGTTGATTTAAAAGATAAAGAGGTTACTTTTCGTTCAACCAGGAAAAGAAAAGCGTTGGTAAAATAGTATTTTTTGTCTGCTGGCCTTGACATTGAGTCAAGGTTTTTATATTATAAAAATATCAGGAGGTGAATGTACTATCTTCATTTACCTCCTTTCTCGATAGCAAGCACGTCAGAGGGATACCTTAAGGGTAGAAAGGGTATCTCATCCTTCCTGAGAACTCTTTCTACCCATCCATATGTTGTAAAGTTCTGGATAGCTAATAATGTTCTCCAGACTTTTTTTATAAACAGAGTATAAGAGGGTACTTTTTGATAGATACATTCCTTATTGTGAGTAGACCTACTATAGGCTCAAGTCCTGTTTTTGGGATAGTGTAAATAAAAAAGCTTATAATTAGCGTTATAAATTTTTATAAAATATTCCTTACAATCTGAAGGTTGAGCCTTTTTGTTTTATCTTCTGTTGATATTTGTCCAATCAAAATACCATCACCTATTCTCCAAGCTTTATTATTTTGAGAGACTGTTTGAGACCAATAAAAATAGCTTATTCCTGTCCATGGTAGTATCAGGGAAGGGCCCATTTTTGTTATCTGTACCATTTCTTTAACGTTGGGTAGTCTCCAGTCATCGTATTTGATACCTCCATTTAAAGAACAATCACTTGTTTCATTTTGATTACCAAGGAAGGTATTGTCTTGACATAGAACCCTATTGTGAGCGAAGAGCATTGCATCATTCCAATTCCTTTTGTCATCTTTTACTTGGGAGAAAGAAGCATTAGCCCACATTAGGTTAGTTTCGTTGT
Source organism: uncultured Candidatus Saccharibacteria bacterium (assembly GCA_964450565.1). Taxonomy (GTDB): domain Bacteria; phylum Patescibacteriota; class Minisyncoccia; order Minisyncoccales; family CG1-02-41-26; genus CAYVCP01. Next base: position 15,347 of record CAYVCP010000007.1, read on the forward strand.
CTGTAATAGTATTATCTTGATTATCTGTAAAATCAAATTGTGCTGACATTATATTTTCTATTTCTTTTCCTCTAACAGGTAGAATAAAATGTTGTGGTGAATCATTGTTGGGGTATTCTATTTTGCTTGCTATTCCTTCCTGCAAATTAACATACCAGCTTTCATAAATGGAAGGGTCTCCAGGAAAACCTGCCGAATATATTCTTCTTCTATCAGAAGACCAGTATATATCTTTTATATTGATAAAAGAGTCATCTATAACAGATTTGTCATTGTAGTAATTTATAATACTCACTAATTCTTTTAGGTTAGGTAATCTCCAGTCAGAGTATCCGGCAAAAGAGGAGGTTGCAAGGAATAAATGAGCTTCATATGCGTTGGTGGTTGTTCCGTTCATAGCAATAGAACTTTCTCCGTCTTGTGGCCACATCAAACCAGTTTGCATATCTGTGATAGTGCCATCTTGGTTGTTTTGAAATCCTTGCGCGGTTTTTGTTTTTGCTATGTTAGAAATGCTTGAGGTAGTGCCCAATTTATCTATAAATTTGATAGCGAAAAAGTGCGTGATTTGATCATTGAAATTTTCTATAAACAAGTGTTCTATTTCAGTGTTGTTGGTTTCGTATGGAAGAGAAATGGCATCTTCCCATAATGTTATTCCATTATTTTCTTGCGAGGATTCTCCTATTGGTTGATTGGCTGTTTTGATAATATAATGTTTTGAAGTTGTAGCAACCCAGAATAAATCTATCGCTCCTCTTATCGCTGAACTTGCTGCTGTTAATGTGCTGATCAAAGGTAGGGATATAATATCTTTTTGTACAATAAGGGTAATATTTTGTTCTCCTGGAGTCGGCTCTTGAAGCTCAAAATCTTCTTTGTTATTGGGCGTGTTTTGATAGAGCCCTCCTTGCCATTTTCTTCCTATGGTTTGACCAGGTTCTGGGTCAAAAGGAAAACTACTTATTTCTTCAAAGGGATTTTCACTTATACCCCATGAAAGTTGATCTAATAAATGATCATCTTTGTCAAAAATTGCTATACTATTATTGCTAGAAAGTGTTTGCGTTGATGTTGTGTGTGGCGAAATCGTTTGATACTCAGAATTTGCCCATAAGAAATAACTTTCAGGCTGTATACTTATATTTTCTGGAACTATTTTGATAGAGTATTCTTTACCTGTTGAACTTTTTTTCTTTATTTTTAATCCTGCAATATTTGCTGTTGAAGTGGCGGGATTAAATATTTCAATAAAATCTTCCTTAGAAGAACTGGCTGTTGATATTTGAATCTCTGTAATTATGATATCAAGTAGCGTATTATTTACTGGGTCTATGCTATCTGTAGTGCTTGCTATATTTTCTTCAATGATTTCTTGTGGTGGTGTTATAGGAGCAGGAGCGCCACCTATTGTATGCTTTATCTCTCCGGCACTATTTTCTTTTTTTGGTGTTCCGTGTATCTCTTGACTTGTTTGCCAATTTAGATCTGGCTTTCTTTCCATGGTTTTTTTCGTAGAATTATCTCCTGCTGTCCAATATGGATTTGCTATAACCTTGTCTTGTAAAATACAGTTTTCATCAAACAGAAAAAGTTCTTCTTCTGTGTTGTTTAGGTTACCGTTATAAATTAGGTCTGTTGTTATATTGGGTACAGAAGTGTCATCAGTTCTTTCTAAAAGCAAGAAAGCGTTTTTTGATAATATATAGTTTTCTAAAATAATTTGTATTTGTTGTTTTTTATCAATGATTTGCCAATTTTTTAAGCTGATTTGAGAAGAAGAAATGTTTTTGAGCTCAATCCACTCATCATTTGATGAGTTTTCGGTGCCCATCCATGCCAATTCATTTATAATTACAGAATTATATGATGGTTGTTGTGTGGTTGGTATAATGCATGGAGAGATGACGCTGGGTTGTTCTTCTGGTTCTTCCTCTGTTTCTTCAATCAGAATAATTTCTTCCTTATCCTTAATAATTATTTCCTGTTCTTCGATAAGGTCCTCTTTTATTGGTTTGTCTATTGACGCTACTTCTTCTGTTTCTTCTTTTTTTGTTAAAGCTATGGGTTCTGTTATTTTTTCAACAAGTTGAG
>CAYVCP010000008.1:0-11638 GCA_964450565.1 uncultured Candidatus Saccharibacteria bacterium
AAGCTGATGATAGAAACGACATCTTAGATACTCAACAAAAATCATATAACGAATGCGTTAAAAAAATTGATAACCTTATAGATATGCGAGCTGGCGGTGAAATCAGCGAACAGCAATTCAAAGACAAGAAAGCCAAGATTGTTAAAGAAAAAATGCATTTGCAGGAATTATTAAAAGATACAGACAAACGAGTGGATAATTGGCTGGAACGAGCCGAGGAAGCATTAATCTTTGCCCAGAATGCCAAACTTGCCTTTGAAAATGGAACTCTGCAGAGAAAAAGAGAGATACTAAACACCTTAGGTTCGAACCTCCTGTTAAAAGACAGAAAACTGCGTATTAACTTGGAAAACTGCCTTTTACCCATGCAAAAAGTTGATACTGGGTCCGGCAACAAAAAAAGCGGGTTCGAACCGCTTGATTTGTGCTTAGATAAAAGGAAAAACACCGCTTTAGGCGGTGCTCGTCCAGATTGGCTCCCCGTATTCAACTTGTTTAGAACCATAAACTGGAAACAAATTAAAGACGATTTATCGATTTTTATACAAAATAACAATGCCTTTGTATTATAAGCCAGCTAATGTCTTGACTTCTAGAGTATGCTATAATAAAAGAAAGTTATGGAACCAAATTATCAAGAAGCAAAAAATTCGGCCGAAGAGTTGTTGAAGCAATATGACATAAAAGAACCAGTAGTTCCTATCTTTGATATTGCGATAAAAGAAGGCATTGAATTAAAATTTGTTAAAATGCCAGAACAATTAAAAAATGTAGCTGGGTTTATTGACTCTGTTAAAAAAATGATGTTTGTAAACAAAGAAGATTCTCCAAATAGACAAACTTTTACAGTTGCACACGAATTGGCTCACCATATTTTAAAACACGAAACAGATAAATATGAGATACTATTAAGAATGACAACCTCGATAGAAAAAAATCCATTAGAAAAAGAGGCAAACTGCTTTGCCGCTAATATTCTCGTTCCTTACAAAATGTTAAGTAAAATTATGAGAAAATACTCATTAAGCAGATTTGACATTAAGGCATTAGCAAAAATTTTCGGTGTTTCCGAAGAACTGATGAGATACAGGCTTCAATCTACAAAATATGATTGTTGATAAAAAAGAAGCGATAAGGATATTGCAAAAACAGACAAGGTCCACAGGAAGAATATCAGAAGAGTTAGGAACAGCAGAAAAGAATTTTAATTTTTTGCGAAACCAATCTGATATGGAAAAGGTAAAGATTGAAGAGAAAAGGGAAATTATAGCAATGAGAAAAAGCTGGTCTACTTGGATTCTTCGCTCAATTATTGCAATTATTGCCTTTGATTTTCTTATTATTATATTGATAGGTATAAAATTACTTAATTTTGAAGGCTATATAGTTCCAATCTTCATAACAGAAAGTTTAATTAAGGTCTTGGGGTTAGCTATAATAATAGTTAATTTTCTATTTAATAAAAAAGATAAAAACTTATTATAAAAATGTTGTAAAAAACAAGGATTAAACGCCTTGTTTTTTGTTGTTTTTTAATCTCAAAATGATAATGTAAAATAAAGTAAACAAAAAAGTAATGAAAGATGTAATTAACGAAGAAAACTTTGAATACTTCAATCTTGATATAAATTTACTTATAATAAATATTTTATTAGAGGGCTTTTATAGAAACCAAAACATCTTCACATTAGACCAGTTTGTTAAAGGTAATTATTGGGATATTGAAGAAGTTAAACAAAATATGATTGATACCAATGACTACCCTCATACAGAAAGTTTAGTCATACACCAACTATTTTATATCATTAAAGATCTAGATTTAGGAAAAATTAATAGAGTTAGTGTTAACGATATAGACGGAACACTTGAAAGCGTTATAAAACAAATTGTACTAAAAAAAGACGGCACAGATGAAGATGTAGGCTACCTTTCTGCGGTTATAGAAGAGATATTCAACCTTAAAAAAATAAAAGAGAAAGAAATGGCAGAACAAGAAAAGACAAGGAAAGAATTTAATTACCAGTTTCTTGGGCGAATAGATTTTACAAATGACGACTATTATAAACACTTAGATTTACTTTTATCGGAAACACCCGAATACATTGAAATAGAAATAGCCTCTTTTAATGACGAGAATATGAAAAAACTGCACAAGATGAGTAAAGATTTCATTTGTAGCTTTTCTCAAGATGACTATGTTGACAAAAAACCAACCTACCAAGAAAAAAGGTTTTATTTTTCTAAACAATTAGAAAATTTTTATGAGTATATTAAAAAGCTCCCAATGATTGACGGCTTTATAAATTTACCCTTTTCGTCTTTACAAGAAACTGGTTTTGAGATTATTAAAATATTGTCTTATTTAGAAAACGAAAAAAAGATTAAAGTACGTAATTGGAATGACGAAAACCTATGGAATGTTAAATTTCATACAACTCCGCTATCCCTAGAAAGCGTTATAGCCTCAGGGCCAAACAACAAACGACCTACTAACAAAGAAAGAACCAATGAAGGTCCCGTCAAATACGAGCAAAGCATTTTATATTTTCAAGGCAAAGAAATTGATTTTAGAAACAAGCAAAACCAGAAAGAGCTTTTAGTAACTTTATTTAAAAACAAAACCAAAAACTGGAGTTATGATGAAATTCAAGAGGTCTGGGATGAAGAAATGGCAAAAAAACTTATAAAATATCCAGAGAATTACTGGCGAAAATTTTATACTGCTGGCGATAGCATAAATCAAGCGATAGCAGTAAAAACACAAACAGAGGATTTTATTATTAAAGATACAAAAGAAATTAGAATAAATCCTAAATATGTTTAGCTAAAGTTAGCTAATAAGCTGTTCTATATAATGACCTTAAAAGATAAGGTTATTTTTTATGCTTCAAAAACAAAATAATAATAATAAAGAAACGGGAACTCTTGCTTTTGGGGCAAGGCAAAATATCAGTGGATTTTTTGATTTACTTTTTAAAATAGCCATAAGAGAAAAAATTGATATTGGACAATATGAAGATAGCAGAGATACAAATAATTCTAATAAAACCAAATAACGGACTTATAGCTTTTGCCAGTATTGTGTTTGATAACTGTCTGTATCTTGGCTCAATTGGCGTTTATGCCCGATTAGACGGCACTGGCTACCGCATAACATACCCAACCAAAACAACGGGCAGTAAGGGCTTAAATATCTACCATCCGATAGACAGAAAGACCAACGAAGCCATTGAAAAAGCAATAATTAAAAAAGTTAAAAAAATACTCAAATAAAAACAAAAGATGTAATAAAAAAGTAATGAAATGTTAGACACAATTATTTTAACAATGTTAATTGATTATTCTTGCATTATCAACCATTCCCGATTTAAGCCATCTACTGAAAAAATACTAGATTTTCAAAGTGGTTATGTAAAATATGTCAATAATGCAACTGCAGAGGAAAAGAAAAATGGTATTTATAGGCCTAAGTTAACGGTTTATAAAAGGGGCTCATTGATCGCATTAAAAATAGAGTTTTCAGCTCCTAAATTGCTCTTTAACAACAATTTAAATGAACTTGAGGAAAAAAACTTTGAGCAAGTACGAGATAAACTACAAGAAGCATTGTTAGCAATGGGCATAAGAGTTTTCACGATTCCATTAGAAAATGCAAGCGTATCTGGATTCCACCCTTCTAAAAATATTCTTTTAAATAACGGCTATACATCAATTTTTGCCATTAGAGAGTTGAGTAAAATTAATATTAGTAAAAAGTTTGATATAACAAAGGTAAAATATTGTAATGGGGGCGAAATATTACAAGTTTATGCCGTATCTAATTCATTAGTTTTTTACGATAAGATAAATGATTTAGACAAACCAGCTAAACGAGCCGTAGATAAAAACCAAACACCTCAACAATTTTCTTTGTTTGAGAATATAAAAAAACAAGAAAAGCCAATTGAAATTTTACGAATGGAGGTACGGCTAAGTGAAAAACGAAAAATGAATGAACTGTTAGAAGAGCTAGGCTACCCCAAAAATCCCACCTTTAAAGATGCTTTCAATGAGGAGTTATGCCAAAAAATACTTTTGTCTTATTGGGAACGTTTCATTGGTAATAGTTTATTTTTGTTTGGTGTACAAAATAACCCTCAAAAGATTTTTCAAAATATCCTAGCCAAACATGGACAAGAAATAGGACTTAAAAAAGCTATCTTACTAACTGGCCTTTATATTCTATGCAAAGATGTTGAGGGAATGCGAGGTTTTAGAAACATAGCCGAGGTTTATAAACCAAAAATAAACTGGACTAAATTCAAAAAATGGCAAGCTAGTTTCCAAAATCAGATTACTACCACCTCACTACACGGATTTATTAAAGATATTGAACAACAATTGAATAATTTTAAGCCCTACAAACTACCAAAAAAGTAGAAAAGTTTTCCACAGTTGTCTTGTAAAGAAATGTAAAGTATAATAAGAATAATTTAATAAAAGAATTAAATGATAAACTTCAAAAAGAATTTAAACAAGGAGAAATCTCAGAAAAAGTATTCAGAGGAACGAGAGAAACGTTCACGAGAGTTAGCACAAGAATTAGTGGACAACCTAAACAAAAACGTGCTGGAAGAAGCAAGGGAAAGGGAATTAGCGAAGCAAAAGAAAAAGTAGTACCAGCAAAAGCAATAACTCAGAAAAAACCTACTTCTACTATGAAGAAGAGGTCTTTTGATTTAAAAAAACCATTAGGCGAACCATCTAAAGAAGCTAAGAAGTATAAGAGTGCGGAGGAGTTTGTGGAGGATTACTAAAGAGATGTTTAGCTACAAGCTAAAGGAATACAAAGAAAAGCAAGCTGAAATTGAAATAGAAATGGAGCAATTTACTCAAGCCGATGAAAACTATTATGTTACAGCTAGTACTGTATTAAACCTTGCTCAAAAGGCATTAGAAATCTTTAAAAGTTCTGAACCAATGGAAAAAAGAGAATTACTTAATTTTCTACTTCAGAACCTTCAACTACAAGGCAGAAACCTTGTGTTTACGCTAAAAGAACCGTTTGACACGGTACTTGAAGCGAACAGATGTTCTTCTTTGCTCCGCGGGTAGGACTCGAACCTACAACCAACTCGTTAACAGCGAGACGCTCTACCATTGAGCTACCGCGGAATAAATCAAATATATAATATTTTAACAAATTTTTCAATAATCTTTCAATTTCTTCAATCCCTTAAGCTTTCTAATTTTTTCTAATGCCTTTGCTTGAATCTGTCTAATCCTTTCTCTAGTAACTCCAAATTCTTGTCCAACTTCTTCTAGGGTATGCGTAACACCATCTTCTAAGCCAAACCTTAAGGCTAAAATCTTTCTTTCTCTTGGGGTTAACGAACTAGAGACTTCATCTAATCTTTCCTTCAAAAGGTTTCGTGCAGCTTCAGTAGAAGGAAGAGGTGTTTTATCATCTTTTATAAACTCAGCTAAAACACTATCTTTTTCATCACTACCAACGGGCGTTTCCAAAGAAACTGCCTTTTGTTTAATTTTTCTTAATTGATGAACCTTTTCTATTTCTAAACCCATCTCAGATGATATTTCTTCGGGAAGAGCAGGCCTTCCTAAGTTCTGTAAAAGCTTTTTTCTTACCTTTTCATATTTACTTAATGTTTCTACCATATGTACGGGTATCCTAATTGTTCTCGATTGATCAGCTAAAGCTCTTGTGATAGCTTGCCTTATCCACCATGTAGCATAAGTAGAAAATTTATAACCTCTTCTCCAATCAAACTTTTCCACCGCCCTAAATAATCCCAAGTTCCCTTCTTGAATTAAATCAAGCAAAGTTAAATTAGGACTTCTTCCAATATATTTCTTTGCAATTGAAACAACTAATCTCAAATTAGCTTGAGCTAATTTCTTCTTTGCTTCTTCATCGCCTTTTTCTATCTGCTTAGCTAAATCTCTTTCTTCTTTTGCTGAAATCATACTCATTCTTCCAATTTCTTTTAGATACATTTGTACAGAATCTATTCTAGCTACACCACCCAAAGAAGTCTTCTCTTCTTTTTCTACTTCTAAAAATCCTTTTCTCTCTAAAATATCAAACCCTAAGCTATAAAGAACATCAAAGAAATTCTCAAATCCAACTAAATCTTTTTCTATTGCGGGAAAAGTTCTTAAAATTTCACTAGTTGTAATAAATCCTCTATGTTTTGCTTTTTCTAAAAAGTAGTCTATTTTAGCTTGTGTAAAAAGTTTCTTTTTTCCTACACTTTTTTTCACAACTTTTTTCTTCTTTACAACTTTTTTTACTGGCATATTATTTTAAGATTTTATCATTTTATTAAAAGTTTGCATAAGCTCCAAAAGTTTCTCTTCGTTCCCCTCTCTTTCTACCTGCTCTATCTCTTTTCCAATATCTTTTAATCTTTCCTTTGAAGAAAAATCTCTAAAAGCGCTCAAGCAAACCTGGAATTCATCATCTATGTTTTCTTCTGTTTCCATTTCTGATTTAAAGACACAATCATCTATAACAGTTTTTAAATGAGATTCTTTCTTTTCTATTTTTAAACATGCTTTCTTAATATCTTTTTCTTCTTTTAAACAAGTAAGTATAATCTGAAATGCAGGAGAAAAAAGTTCAATATCTTCGTCTAAAACATATTGTAACTGTTCATTTGATCTAAAGATAAGAGCTATAATCTTTTCTTCTAAAAGTTGTCCCCTTGCTTTCTTTTGGTTGAATGTAACTTCTCTCTTTGTTTCTTCGTCTTTCTTTGTAATGATATTTTTTAATTCCCCTACAACAGATTCTTCTGAAACTTTTAAAGCTTTTGATAGTTTATTAATAAAGTGAAACTGCAAAATCTTATTTGGGACTTTTCTTATTAACGGAAGTATTTGTTCAGATATTTCTTTTTTTCCTTTTGATGTTTCTTGATCAAACCTATGAAAAGCGTCGTCAAAATAAAAGTCCATAATTTCCTTTGCATTTTTAACTAACTTTTCCCATTCTCCAGGATTCTCTGCAATAACATCAGCAGGATCTTTATCGTGTGGCATTGCTATTACTTTTATATCAAAACCTTCTTTTTGAGCCAAATCAATGCCTCTTTTGGTAGCTAAAGAACCAGCAGAATCCATGTCAAAAGAAAAAAGGATATTGTTTGTATATCTTTTTAATATTTTTAATTGGAAAGGAGTCAAAGATGTCCCTGAAGCAGCCACCGTATTAGAAAATCCTGCCTGATGAGAAGAAATAACATCCATATACCCTTCTGTTAGAATACAGTAATCTTTTTTCCTAGTGTCCATCTTGCCAAAATTCAAGCCATACAATGTCTTGCTTTTATCATACAGCAAAGTATTTTGAATATTCAAATATTTTGCTGTATCTTCTTGTTTTTCAAAAACCCTACCACCAAAACCAACTACCTGAGAGCTAAGATCAAAAATAGGAAACATAATTCTTCCTCTAAATCTATCATAAGATCCTTTTTCAGATTTAACTGCCATACCTGCTTCTAATATTTCCATTCTATTGTATCCCTTTGATACTAAGAAATCAGATAATGTTCTCCACATGTCTAGAGAATAACCAATTCTCCACTTCTTAATAGTTTCTTGTGTTAACTTCCTTTTCTTTAAGTATTCTAAAACTTTCTTGCCTTTCTCTGTTTCTAATTGTTTCTCAAAAAATTGACAGCTCAACTCACATATCTCATATAATCTTTGACGCTTTGTCTTAAGCTCTGGATGATACTCTTCAAGCTGAACCCCTGCTCTTTTGGCTAATATTTTTAGAGCGTCTCCAAATTCAATACCTTCAATCTGCATGATAAAATCAAAAACACTTCCTGATGCCCCACAACCAAAACACTTAAAAGATTGCCTTGTGGGAGAAACAAAAAAAGAAGGTTTTTTTTCTGAATGAAAAGGACAAGGAGCCCTAAAGTTTATACCTGTCTTTTCTAGTTTCAAATAAGAAGAAACAACATCAATAATATTGAGTTTATCTTTTATTTGTTGAACAACAGAATTTGGCATAAAACAAGATTAAATCAAGTCCATATTAACATAACGAATACCTAAAAACAAGACGTTGTTTTACTTGCTTTTTTGCCTTTATAATGCTAATTTACAATGTATTAGATGAGGCACAAAAAGAGTACAACAAGAAACATTTCATTGACACGGAACCTGAAAAAGGGATACAATAAACAAATACCAAGGGCCCATTAGCGTGGGTTTATTTATTAATTAATGACTAAAGATATAAAACCAAAAAAAATACTTTTTTTACAAGCCTTTCCTTTGTGGGGAGGTGGTTCGGGTGTCTATACCAGAGAATTGGCTTATGAAATGAACCAAAAAAAGAATTTTAAAGTAGCTGTTTTGTGTCCTGAAAGCCAAAACAAAATTTCTGGTTTTAAAATCTACCCCCTAGAACTTCCTTTTCCCGTAGTGTTTGCAGGGCACCCGAAATGGCCTGTTTGTAAACTGTATAGACAACTTTCTGCCAAAGAAGAGTCAGAAATTTTTAATTACTTTTTAAGGAGCGCAATTACTGCGGTAGAAGACTTTCAGCCTGATTTAATACATGTTCAGCACGTATCTTGCTTATCTTGGGTTGCTCACTTTATTAACGCTTTATATAAAATCAATTATATCATTACAGCCCATGGAACCGATATCATCACTGCAACACAAAACAAAACCTATATTCAACTAGGGCAAGATTCTCTTTCAAGAGCTAAAAAAATAATTACCGTAAGCAATCATACGAAAAAATGGCTTTTAGATACTTTTGGACATGATTTCTCTCATAAAACAAGAACTATCCCCGGAGGAATTCATCTTGAGAATTTTCCTTTGGATAAAAAGATAAAAATAATTAACGAAAAGTATAAATTACAAAATAAAAGAGTTATACTCTTCACGGGAAGACTGGTAGAAGGAAAGGGAGTTTCATATTTAATACAAGCTGCAGATAAGATAAAAGGACATGTTTACATTATAGGAGACGGACCAAATAGAAAAAATTTAGAAGATTTAAAAATAAAAATGAAGTTAAAAAATGTTCACTTTTTAGGTTATATGGGAGAAGATCAAAGAGCAGAATTAGAAGAGTTTTATCATAGAGCCGATCTCTTTGTAGCCCCCTCAACATGCAATGAAGCATTAGGATTGGTAATTTTAGAAGCCATGAGTGCTAAGACTCCTATTGTAGCTACAAGAAAAGGCGGTATTCCTCTCGCTGTAAAAAATGGTTTAAATGGATTTTTAGTCAGAGCTAGAAGCCATAAACAAATATCAGAAGCTTGCAATAAAATTTTAGAAGACGATAAATTAAGAGAAAGATTCGGAGAAGCTTCTCGAAGAATTGTAGAAAAAAAATTCACTTGGGAAAAAATTGGTCTTAAATTTCAAAGAATTTATAAAGAAAGCTATAATGGCAATCATAAAAAATGTACTCATAAAAAATAAAAAACTGGCTGTAATAGGCCATTTTTTATTTATATAAAAATATGATAAAATTGAATAATGATTAAAAAAATGAAAATAGCCATTATGGCTACCAATCTGCTCCCTACTCCCCCCGTAAAAGAAAAAACTATTTATGCTCCTTTATGGATTACAAAACATCTCGCTGAAGGTTTACAAAAAAAAGGTCATGAGGTGACACTTTTTGGAAGTAAAGATTCTTCTGTAAAAACTAAAGTATCGTCAATGAACCTTTCTTCTTTGCCAAAACAAAAAGAATGGGGCAAGGTATGGAAAGCTCTTAATAGAATGTCAAAAACAGGAGATATTCATAATCTAACGTGGGCTGTAAAATGGAAAGAAGTTTTAAGAGAAAATTATGAACTATTTCTAGCATCAACTCTTTTCCAAAGAGCTAAAGAATTTGATATAATCCAATTTCATTCTCCGGTAAGATTATTGCATTTTGCTCCTTTTGTTAAAACTCCTCTTGTAGTTACCATTCATGATACCTTCCCCCATCCAAATGGTACTAATGCTGTAAAACTAACTTATAAATATTTAGATAAATACTATAATTTAAATTTTGTTTCTGTCTCTCATAACCAGAGAAAACCTCTTCCCAAAATCAATTATAAGGCTACAATTTATCATGGGATAGAGTTAGACAAATTTCCTTATCAAGAGAAACAAGGAGACTACCTTGCTTTTGCTGGAAGAATAGTAGAACAAAAAGGTATTGATGTGGCAATAAAAGTAGCGCAAAAAACAAAAATGAAACTTAAAATAGCAGGGTCCATTCCTGCTGGATCTGAAGACTACTGGAACAAATTTATAAAGCCTCATCTTTCTACAAAAATTACATACGAAGGGTTATTAAAACCAAAACAAATGTCCAGATTTTATAGCAAAGCCAAGGCATTATTAATGCCTATCAATAGAGAAGAATCATTCGGACTTGTAATGGCAGAAGCCATGGCTTGTGGTACTCCTGTTGTAGCTTTTAATAAAGGGTCTGTTCCAGAAGTTGTAAAACACAAAAAAACAGGCTTTGTAGTTAAAACAGAAAAAGAAATGATAGAAGCTGTAAAAAAGATTGATACTATTAAAAGAATAGATTGTAGAAAACATGTTGAAGATAACTTTTCCTTACAAAGTATGATAGATAACTATGAAAAACTTTATCAAGAAATTATAAAAAATAAATGAAAAAATTAAAAATAGCAATTGTTGCAACAAACTTATTTCCTACTCCCCCAATTAAAGAAAAGGTAATCTATGCTCCTTTATGGATAGCGCACTATACAATAAACGGACTTATAGAAAAAGGGCACAAGGTATATTTAGCAGGAGCTAGCAATTCTCAAACAAAAGCTACTTTGATATCAAACAAAACACCATTTAAAAAAAACACCTCTTACCAAAAACCTTTTAAGAAATTAAAATCTATAAAAAAGAAGAAAGACAGTAGATTTCTTTCTGCGAGAGTATGGCAACAAATACTAAAAAGCCAATATGAGTTATCAATGGCTAGTGAAGTTATTAAAGCTGCTAATCAAGGACAGTTTGATATAATTCAATTCCATGCTCCTTACAGGTTAATGCATATCGCTGGAGCTGTAAATATTCCATGTGTTTGGACTATACATGACCCTATTTCTCACCCTTTTGACACAAAAAGTGTCAGCGCTATCTTTGAGAATGCACCCAAAAACCTTCACTTTGTAAGTATTTCAAAAGAGCAAAGAAAACCCAATCCGAAATTAAATTATGCTGCAACTATTTATAACGGAATTGATCTAAATAAATTCTCTTTCAAAGAAAAGAAAGAAGACTATCTTTTGTTTGCCGGAAGAATCATAGAAAAAAAGGGAGCTCATATTGCCATTAATGTTGCTAAAAAAACAAACATGAAGCTCAAAATAGCAGGATATATTCCCCCTAGCGCTTCTCAATATTTCACCAAAAAAATCAAACCACATTTATCTCATCAAATCACATACGAAGGTATGTTGTCTCAAACACAAATAGCAAAACTCTACCAAGGAGCTAAGGCATTTCTTATGCCAATTCTTGTTAGAGAATCATTTGGACTTGTAATGGCAGAAGCCATGGCTTGTGGTACTCCTGTTGTAGCTTTTAATAAAGGGTCTGTTCCAGAAGTTGTAAAACA
>CAYVCP010000008.1:11738-16634 GCA_964450565.1 uncultured Candidatus Saccharibacteria bacterium
CTTGCATGAAAATAGAATATGAAAATTCAAGTTTTTTAACTGACAAATTAAAAGGTAAAAGAATAGGAGATTCTTTTATAGAAAAGATAGAATTCCAAAAAAGACTAACTTATCATGATTTTCAAAAAGAAGAATTAGGACTTTTAAAATATAGGGTATTTTCTGAAGAAGGAACAAAAGAAGTTTACGGGTTTTACTCAGATAAAAAAAAATCTTTTAGATTAACAAACAAAAGACTTCTTTTATCAAAATTAGAAGAATATAATTTTCAACAAGATAATCTAAGGATAACAAAACTTTTGGGATTCTATCCTAAATTAAACTTGTTTTTAAGAGAAGGGGCAGAGGGTAAAACATTGTTTAATATGATAGAAAACAACGATTCATCTTTAGAAAAAGCGATTAAATACTCTGCTTATTGGATAGCGCGACTACATTCCCTTAAACCAAAAAAGCAGGTCTTTTCCTCTTCTTTTAAAATAGATAAGAAATATTTTAAAATATATGAAAAAATTATTAAGAAAGTTTTCCCTAGAGAAAACATAAAAGAAATAGCCATAAATTCCTTAAAAGTTTCAAAACAATACTCATCTAATATAATAACGCATGGAGACTTTCAGCCTCAGAATATTATTTATGAAAAGAACGAAGACACAATAACTGTAATTGACTTTGATTGGTCAAGCATCAACGATCCCTTAAGCGATATAGGAAGTTTTTTCTTACAAATTGATTATAAAGCATTTCCATTTCTTGAAGAACATGAGATAATTAAACTGAAAGAACATTTCTTATCATCATATATAGAAAAAATGGGACCATTCCAAGATTTATCTTATAGAATAAATAACGCTCAAGCAAAATTTGCCATACAAAGAGCTTCTTATCTTTTAAAGGAAAAAGACCCTCTAAGAGAAACTGAGCAAAAAGAAACAGCATTAAATTTAATTAAAAAAGCAAAGCACTGCTTAAAAGATAAAAATTTAAACTTAAAGGTCTTCTCTTGTAATTTTCAAATATAATAATGAAGAAAAAACTAAAAATAGCTACGATGATAGCATCAGAAGTTGCAGTTCCTATGCCCAAAAACTTTCCGAGAGCATATGCTTCTATCCCTATAGCAACTTCTATCGCAAAAAGTATGGTTAAAAAGGGACACAAGGTTCATTTCTTTTCTACAAAAGACGCAAAAAATGATGGCTATAAAGTGAAAAAGGCAGAATTTATATCGTTATGTAAGAACAAAAAAATTAACCTATATAACCTATCTCCAAATGCAAGGTCGCAAACCCTATTCTTGCTTGACCAATACATCCTTGTTCTTTTATACCAAGAAGCAAAAAAAGAAAAGTACGACATCATCCATCTTCATGGTCCAATAGACAGACAATGTTTTCCCATTTGTACTCTTTTTCCAAAAATACCAGTTGTTTATACCATACACGATCCAGTGACAGCAAAATGGAGACAAGATATACATTATTTATATAAAACAAAGCATCAATACTTAGTTTCTATTTCTAACGCTCAAAGAAAACCAATTCCTCATCTAAACTGGATAGGCACTGTTTATAACGGAATTGATCCAAAAGATTTTCAGTTTAATGATAAGCCTAAAGATTATCTTTTGTTTGCTGGAAGAATTATGAATAAAAAAGGAACTTATGAGGCTATCAAAGCTGCCCAAAAAACAAATAGTAAATTAATAATTGCAGGAGATCATTATTCTGAAAAAGAATATTGGGATAAAAAAATAAAACCAAATATTAAAAACAATATTAAATATGTTGGTTTTGTAAACAAAAAAGAATTAAGTAAATTGTATAAAAATGCTAAAGCATCTTTAATGCCAATTAAATGGGAAGAACCTTTCGGATTAACTTTTATAGAATCAATGGCTACAGGCACTCCCCCTATCGCTTTTAATAGAGGGTCTGCAAAAGAGATTATAAAAGATAAAAAAAGTGGTTTTTTGGTAAACGATTTACAGGGAATGATAAAAGCAATTAAACAGATTGATACTATTAAAAGAATAGATTGTAGAAAACATGTTGAAGATAACTTCTCTGTGGATAAAATGGTTGACGATTACGAAAAGATTTATTATCGTATATTAAAGAGGTAAGATACGTCGTAACAAAAAACAGCTTTAGGGTTGTTTTTTGTTGTCTAAAATCCTTGTAATCTCATCAAATACATATTGTCTCGCTTTTTTATAAACTACTGGTTTTATAGACTGTTTCCAAAGAACAGTAAAAAAGAATAACCAAACAAGAAAATAAAGGTAAGAATAAAGAAAAATAAACTCAAATTCTCTTCTATCTTTTTCTTCTAAAGATTCCCAAAATTTATTATAAAATCTTTGTTGTAATCTTGGTTTCAACCATAATAAAACATAGAAAAAGCAAAAATCAAAAGCTATATTATTCAAACAAGCATGCTCAAAATCAATAAAGAAAACTTTGTGGTTATTGATAATGAGATTACCAGGATGTAAATCATTATGAGAAAAAACAACTTTATCCTTATCAAATATCTTAATATTTTTTTGAAGAAAATTTTCTGCCTGATAGAGTTTTTTAGGTAATTGCTTTTTCCCAACCTTTTCTGCTTCTGAAATGAGATTTGATAATTTATTAGAATATTTTTTGCTATCCATTTTATAATGACGTGTCTTTACTATTTTTTTACTTTCTCTCATCTTACGCATATTCGCAATGCAATCATCAATAAAATTATCATTAAAACAAAATTTAGAAAAAGACAACTCTTTTGAGAATTTACCCGCTGGTTTTCCAGGAACTAAAGCATATAATAGCCAAATTAATTCTTTATCCATTTCTTTATCAATAATTTTGGGTAAAAAATCTTCTTTTTTTAAGTCTTCCATTAAGGAAATTTCTCTCCTAAACATCTTTCTGTCTTTTTTAAAAAGAGGAAACTTTAAAATATAAATCTTTTTATGGATATCAATAGCAAAAAAAGTGATAAACCTTCCTGACCAAAAATCAACTTTTTGTTTTTTGAAATCAGTAAAACCAAATTTCTGATATAATAAATTCTTTTTTTTATAAATCTCCTTTAGGGAATATCTCTGGAATATTTTATGTTGTTTATTAATCTTACCCTCTCGAATAGCTAATGAGAGCTTGTTTAAAGAGTATCTTTTATACCGCTCATTAATATTAGAAATAACAATACTAAAATATACATCATAATTATTCAAAGTTTTTTTTGCTATCTTTCTTATTTCTTTTTCTTTAAAATCAGGAATGATAATAAGGATATGTTTACATTTTTTCTTTTCTAAGACTTTAGCTAAATTTAATATTCCCTTATCTCCCTTTAGTATGTTCTTATTGGGAATCTCAATAAAATTAAGATAGCTTTTCATCTTATCTGCTTCATAATCAAAATTAGAAGAAAAAAAATCACTAATTATCAAAAAAGGAGCTCTTCTATGACGAAAAAGACTATAAGCTTTTGCCATAGATTCTTCTGTAAAAATAGGAAATGTGTTAAATTTAGAGAGCCCAAAAGAGAGGACAACTATAGCATCGTATTTCATAAAATCATTTTCTTGAAAAATTAGTAGTTTGTTTTATGGTGCTATTGGGAATAAAGTGTAGGTTTTCTTTTTCATCTTTTATTACTGTTTTTCTTAAATTAAAATCAGATACCACGCCCTCAACGCCTGCGATTGCAACCCTTTCTCCAACCCTATACTGATCTTCAAGAAGGATAAAAAAGCCAGATAGATAATCTTGTATTAAACTTCTAGCACCCAGCCCCAGAGCAAGCCCAGCTACTCCTATGCTTGTTAACAAAGGAGCAATGTTGATATTAAGCTCTGACAAAATCATTAACAACGAGGCTATCCACAAAATAATACCAAGAATAGAGACCAAAGATTTTAAAAGGGTTTTTTCTCTCTCTTCTTCTATTTTAACATCAAAACCTTTTCTAATTATTCTTTTCATAAACCTAACAACGAATATTTTCAAAAAACGGTGTAAGATAAAAGTGCCTACTATGATAAAAATAATTTTGGCTCCATGAGAAAGAATCCAAGAAAAAAATGTTTGTAAATAATCAAAATTCATATGTTTTTATATTTAATATTTATTGTACTTTTTAATATATAATCAGTTACTTCAACTCCCCATCTTAAGTATAGGATATATTTTTATACACTTCCTTATCTTGTATATCCATTCTCATATTCTAACACAAAATATATCTTTTGGTATATTTCTTTTGTATTATATTATATATTTTAAAAATCAAAATCAGCATACTCAAATACTGTACCACTCAATTTTCCACAATCGTTAATATAAGGAACGATTACCAAAAGGTATTAAAGCTAAAACCACTCCTTCTTTATAAAAAGATGTTCTAGTAATTCTGTCTTTTGTTAAAATACCGACAGCTCCATTCTTTTGTTTTGAATTCTCTTTATTAAATACAATATCGTCTGCTTCTCCTAATTCTTTTCCCTGATCAATTAACTCAACAATTTTTTTAGGAAGAAAAAAAGATCCTGTTCTTGCTTTACCTATTAACTCTTTAGATTGGATAACAACCCAAGCAAAGGTCATCACTTCTTCTCCTTTTCTTGCAATTCCACCCTCAATACCTACCCAAAAGTCAGCATCTTTAAACTGAGCCATAGCATTTTCTACCCTATTTATAGCTCCAGTTATCGTTTCCTTATCACTCATTGGCTGGTCTTTAACATTAGAATTAATAGAACAACCTATAAGCTCAAAATCCCCTAAAGGAAACATTTCTCTAAATCCCTTTTTACAAGCTTCAATTTTAACTGGATTCTTTGAAGCAACAATTACTTTTTTATTCATTAAATTATTATAGCACAGTAAAGCTCTTGCAAAA
>CAYVCP010000009.1:0-16540 GCA_964450565.1 uncultured Candidatus Saccharibacteria bacterium
TTTTGAAGTAAAGGCATTGTAGTTTCCACCAACCTTATCTAAGGATTCAGCAATAGAAAGAGCATTAGGTCTTTTTTTTGTCCCCTTAAAAAACATATGCTCTAAAAAATGAGATATACCATTATTGTTTTTACTTTCATACTTGCTCCCAGCTCCAACAGCAACCAGTACTGTCACTGCTTTTGAAGATTCATCTGGAACAGTAATAATCCTTAAACCGTTTTTAAGAGTAGTTTTTTGATACATAAGCTTGACATTTTTTTCAAAGATATAGGACTAAGTTAGTGGAAAGAAAATATAGTCAAGAAAGAGGACTAAAAACTAGACCTCTCTTGCTAATTTTCTTTTCACTTTAATTTGTCTTTCAGAACCTGGATAAGGTTTTCTTTTTTTATTCTTTCTTGGTTCATTGTATCTCTGTCCCTCAAGGTAACATCGTCTTTTTCTAAGGAATCAAAGTCAACAGTAATACATAAAGGAGTTCCGAGTTCATCTTGTCTTCTATATCTTTTTCCAATATTACCATTGTCATCAAATTCGCACATAAATTCTTTTTTCAAACTATTATATATTTCTTTTGCTTTATCGACTAATTCTGGTTTATTTTTTAAAAGAGGGAAAACAGCTACCTTAATAGGAGCCAATCTTGTGTCCAATTTCAATACCACTCTTTTTTCTCCTTTCACCAATTCTTCACAGTATGCGTCTGAAAGAAAAGCTAAAAACGCTCTCCCAACACCAACCGAAGACTCTATAATATGAGGAATATGTTTTTTTCCTTTTATATCCTGATAAGACAAGTCTTGTCCTGAAAACTTACTATGTTGAGTTAAATCATAATCTCCCCTCGCGTGAATTCCTTCTACCTCTTTAAAACCAAAAGGGAAATTATATTCAATATCATAAGCTTCCTTAGCATAAAAAACTAAATTCTCGTGTTGGTGCCATTGTAAATTTTCTTTTTTAATCCCTAAGTCAAGAAACCAATCCCATCTGCATTTTCTTAAATCTTCGTATTTTTGCATTTCTATATCAGCAGATAAAAAATATTGCATTTCCATCTGTTCAAACTCTCTTGTTCTAAAAATAAATTGTCTAGCTGTAATTTCGTTACGAAAAGCTTTTCCAATTTGAGCAATTCCAAAAGGCATTTTCATTCTAGTAGAATCTAAAACATTTTTATAATTTACATAAATCCCTTGGCAAGTCTCTCCCCTTAAATAAACTGGCTCTTTTTGCCAATCTTCTGTGAAATTCCCTATATTTGACTTCACTAATAAATTGAACTTTTTCAAATCAGAAAAATCACTTTTACCACAAGAAGGGCACTTGATCTTATCCTTATTGTTTGTAAAAATCTCTTGAATTTCTTTTTCTGTCATTTTTTCATCCGCTTGCGCTCCGATTTCTTCAAGTAAATGATCAGCTCTCAATCTTTGATGACAATTTTTACACTCAACCAAAGGATCAGAAAAACCACTAACATGACCAGATGCTTCCCAAATTTTTGGATTCATAAAAATACAAGAATCAAGTCCAATAATATCCTCTCTTTCCTGAACCATTGCTTTCCACCATTCTTTTTTAATATTATTGGCTAACTCAACCCCATAAGGACCGTAGTCATATATAGCTGAGAAACCTCCATATATCTCAGAAGAAGGGAAGACGAATCCCCTTCTTTTGGTTAATGAAATTATTTGTTGCATTTTATCCATACTACTTTACAACGCCATCCGTAATAGTTTGATCGTCTGGTAAGGAAGTATCTATCTTTTCTGCTATTTCTGCAATAACCCCAGAAGTAAAGACATCCTCCCCTATTATCTCGGCTTCTTCAATCAAAGTAGCCACCTTTCCTTTTTGAAAAGGATGTGGAATAAATTCAACTTGAAAAGCCATAGTATAAGGGACATCACTCCAACCCTTAAAAGAATCAAGTCTTCCAACATTCCAAACTAATTCCCTCGATTCAGAGTCAAATGTTAATTTTGCATCTTCTGGAAAAATATTACCCGTTGGTTTTACGCTATCTGGTAAAATACTTTTTATTTTTACGTTTTCTAGAGTATTCCAAGAATTTCTTATTTGCCATAAAATTGTATATGTCGTTGGTGAACCAACTACAGGAGTAGAAAAACCGGTATTTCCAAAAACCTCATCATCATAAAAAGCTTTCTGAACTAATTCTACTTTAGAGTTAAGTTGAGTTTCAAATACTTTTTCAGTTCCCCCAATAGTAACAACACTTTTTAAAATAGGGTTTTTGATTTTAGTTCCTATATACCCCTCTTTTACTTTAATCCAAAATTCAACCTTACCTTCCTCTGAAGCATCTAAAAATCTTAAATCAGAAACATTTTTCCAATCCCAAATTATAGAATTATCTCCTCTTCCAACATCTCCATTCTCTGTTTTTAAAGAATCAAGGTCAAAAAAATCTCCGTCCAATTTTACGAAAAGAAATTTCTTCTGAACTGGTGTATTGCCAATATTCTTAAAAAATACTTCATAGTGTAAAGAATCACCAATACTTGCTAAATAATTTTGAGATCCATTAATCATTTGTGAAACATAAAAAGAAGGTTCTGTAATCTCAATAGCTTGAGAAGTTTCTTTTAACAAAACAAACTTATCGTTTATGATAGCTCCGAGCTGAGCTTTAAAAATCTTCTTTTCGCCCTTTTCTCCTTCAATTGCGCCCCGAACATTTATTCTCCCTCCATCTACTTTATAAAGTGTGGGTAAATTCCACTCTGTTTGATCTAAACCGTTAGGCTCTGAAGATAAAAACGCAAAATCATCAGGATATTGCATCTTTACCCTTAAGTTCTCTAAGATATAATCAAGATTAGAAAAATAATTTAAAGAAAACTCTACATCTTCGCCTCCTTGAGCTTTCAAGGGTAAATCAAATTCAAAAGTTAAAGGCACAGAGTCAATTTGAGTAGTAAGCGATGTTTTTGATTCATAACTTGCCTTCAAGTTTTTTGGCTTATAAGTAAGCCAAACTTCTGCTTTTAAGGTATCTTGTTCTTTACCAAATATTCTTCCCCTAAACTCAATAATTCTTTCTTCTCCAGGGTAAATATCGTCAAGCTCTTTTGTCACTCTTTGTGCTTGCTCTGCAGGAATTACATTTTCTGGATATGCAAAAATTAACTCAGGTTCTTCTAACTGTACCTTGCCATTATTTTTAAATTTAATTGAATATGTAATTTCTTCTCCTGCCTGCATTGTCTCAGGACCTAAAATTTCTAATTTTAGCGTACCCTTTGACCAGGTATTCCCTTGCCAATACCAAAAACTCAAAGATGCAACGACTGCAATAAGAATTATTAAAAAAAATAGAAAACCTCTGTTCATAGTATTTTTTGATTATTCTTTATTTTACCGATTAACCGAATAAACTGCAAGGGTTATAAAATAAGGGTGCGGAAGACAGCTTCCGCACCCTACAATATCACGGCCTTTTCAGAATCCCCATCTTCTTTCCAGAAAACAGCACCCTTATAATTGCTAAAATCTTCACCAGTGAATTGATTAATTTATTGGTACCATCTTCTTTCCAGGCACCTGGTCTCCACCATACTACTCTGAGAAACAAACCGTGGATATGTTTTAACGAAAAATTGCTAGACATAGGCCAAAATTGATTCTGCATAGCTACATCCTTCTCCGTTATTGTTATTCTGTTCTTCTACTCTTTGGTTGGAACCAGTGACGATTTCTCTCACCCATTCCGCGGTTAGAAAATATAACAACAAACCTCTCGCTTTTATCCTTATTATCGGGCTTATTCTTAGGTTTGCCTTTCTTTGTCTTCTCTGGCAATATCTTCACCTCCTTTCTTTAATATATGTGCTATAGCCAATTTAAATAAAATATACCTAAAGTTATGTCTTGTCAACTTAAACTATGTGGATTAACAATATTTTTTAAAAAAGAAAAATAAAAAGAAGAAATTTCTTCCAAGTTTTTGACATCTAATTGAGTAGCCCTTATTCTATTATTAATTTCATAGTCTTTTTTTAATAAAATTCTTAAGATCTGGATAGCTCCTACTGTAATTTCTTTCTTGTCTTCTGTTTTACATCTCCAACAACAAACACCACCTTCTTTGGGAACAAAAAAAAGAGTTTCAGGAAGCAATTTCTTATCACACAAGGAACAGTTATAAAGTTCAGGGGTATAGCCTATAAAAGCAAAAAAATTCCATAGGAAATGAAGGTAAAGAAAATCTGTTTTTCCTTCATTGAGCCTTTCAAGGGTTTGTAAAAGCAAAAACCAAATTTGTTCGTCTTTTACTTCTTCAGCTAAAACAAACTTTTCTGCTATTTTGTAAGCAATTAGTAAATTTTCGTAATTTTCTCTTAAAGATTTAAAATTATCAATTAGAACAGTATCTGTTAATATCTTATTTGTTTTTCCTTCAATAAATTCAATTTCTGATAAATAAAAAAGCTCAGCTCCACTTCTGAGTTTTGATGTTATCTTCCTAATGCTTTTTCCCAACACTCTAATCTTTCCATATTTCTCTGTGAAAAGAGTAAAAAGCTGATCATGCTGCTTTCTGTCTTCTTTCATCAGAAAAATTGCTTTTGTTCTCTTCTTCTTGTGTTTCATCTGTTTTTTGAGGCATGCTGAGAATCTTTGCTTGAGAATCGCTTCTTTTAAAAATACCTTGTAGTAAATTAGAAGCATAACCCGCCTTTCTTTTTTCTCTAAAGCTAGGTTCTGCTGGCTTTAACATTTCTTTCCAATATAATCTATCTTTTCTAATATCTTCTTTTTCTTTGTGAGGGGCATGTCTTAAAATTGCGTCTTTACCTGCTTTTTTATGTAAGTAAGATATCGCATCATTAAAATCTTTCTTCGAAATACGACTTGATTCCCAAGAAGAACCATACAGTTTCCTCTTTTTATGATCTACAATATCAAATATTCTACGTGTAATCTCCACCCTTTCTTTCGGTCTTATTTTCTTTGAATACATTTTTTGAACTTTTCTTTCTAACTCTTTTCTTGTGTATTCTTTATTTGTAAAAAGTTTGTCTTGATTTTTCACTACAGGTTTCTTGAAGCTATAAATCCTTTTCTCTGAAGTATCAAAAGAAGCTTTTCCTTGGTTAGATGATGGTTTCTTAAAAACCCCTCCGATTATCTTTCCAAAAGAACCAAATACGTTTTGGTTATTGTTAGGTAATGACATTTTATTTTTTTATAGCAAGAAAAAGATTATCATCTTCTATCTTTACTTCTTTTTGGGATAAAAAATTTTCTCCTTTGGATTTCTTAATATCTAATGATCTAGTTATAGAAAGAATCTCTTTTCTATTATCTTTAAAAATATTAGAAAAGCTATCTCCAGCATAAAACACAATCGCTTCGTCTTTAGGGGTTAATCCAGCCTTTTTTCTCAAATCTTGTATGTGCCTTATAATCTCCCTTAAAAGACCCTCCTTTTTTAATTCTTCTGTCAAAACAGTATCTAAATCTATTACTTCCTTTAGATTCTTTACAAAAGAAACTTTCTTTACATTAACCTCTTCTTTTATCAAGTCTTTTAAATCACTAGGAAAATCCTTATTAATTTTTAATTCTTGTAATGGTTGTCTCACCTTAAATCCTTTTTCTGTTCTTAAAGAAAGTCCTAAATTAACTATTTCCCTAACTTCCTTCATTTCATTTTCTAGGCTGTCATCTATTTTATCTTTATCATAGACAGGAAAATCGCATAGATGAACTGATTCTGGCATATCATCTTGTTTTATAGATCCATAAAGCTCTTCTGCTAAGAATGGCAAAAAAGGAGCAATTAATTTACTTAGTTCTAATAAAACAAAATAAAGTGTTCCTTCTGCCTGATCCATTCTCTTTCTTGATCTCCTTATGTACCAAAGAGACAAATCATTAATGAAAAAATTCTCAATTGACACAGTAGCTCTCATAGCATCAAAATTATCCATTGCATTTGTCACATTTTTAATTAAATTATGTAATTTAGACACAATCCATTTATCCAAAAGATTGGTAGATTTTTCCCTTTTTCCAGTAACATAAGTTTTAAAAAAAGTATAAGAATTCCAAAGAGTTAAAAGCTTTCTTTCAGTTTCTTTGCCTACGTTAAAACCAAACCGCATATTATAATTTGGATTTTGTTTTAGATACATCCATCGCATTACATCAGCACCAATTTGTTCTACGCCATCATCAAACCAAATAGCATTACCTGTTGATTTGTGCATCTCATTACCTTTTTCATCTACGACAGTAGCAAAACCGAGTACTGCCTCAAAAGGATTAGTATCTTCTAAAACTTGACTCATGACAAGTAGAACATAAAACCAATTTTTAAATTGACCAGGAAAAGATTCCGAAATAAATTTAATAGGAAACCATTTTCTCCAATAATTTTTATCAGCAAAATATTTTAAAGTAGAAAAAGGAACAATTCCAGCATCAAGCCAAGGAGTACCTACGTCTGGTATACGAGAAACTAAAGATCCACAATTAGAACATTTGATTTGAATTTGATCAATTTGTGGCTTATGAGGAGACTTGCCCTCAAACTGTTGCCAACCGCTCACAGCTCTTTCTTTTAACTCTTCCTTTGAGCCAATAACCTCAACATTACCACACTGACATTCAAAAAATGGCAAAGCTAGTCCCCAATATCTTTTCTTTGAGATAAGCCAATCTTGCATATTATGCAACCAGTCAAGCTCTCTTTCAAGGCCAAAAGAAGGAATCCATTTGATCTTTTTTACTGATTCCATTAAAGGTTGCCTTAATTTTTCCATTGCAATATACCATTCGTCAACTACTCTAAAAATAAGTTCTGATTTACATCTCCAACAAGTAGGATACCTATGTTGATAATCTTCTGTTTTAAATAAATTATCTTTCAAAGCACTAAAAACCCAATCTCTTACCTCTTCTGTGTTCACTATTTTACCCGATAATTCAGAAAAACCATCTCTATATTTACTTTCTTCATTCGATAAATCAATAAAAGGAATATTTAATTCTTTAGACAATTTAAAATCTTCAGCACCACAACCAGGAGCCATATGAACTACTCCGGTTCCTTCCTCTTCGGTAACGTCTTTCCATAAAATAACAGCATGCTGATAAGATCCTAGGGCTTTTTTAACGCCCTCCATTTCATCAAAAATACCTAAATATTCTCTTCCCTCAAGCTCCTTGCCTTTAAAAATCTCTTTGATTTCTCCTCCCACCAAATCAGCCTTTTCTTTTAAAAGAATATAGGTTTTTCCTTCTTTCTTTACTTTTGCATATTCTAAATCAGGATGAACAGCTAAAGATACGTTACCAGGCAATGTCCATGGAGTTGTTGTCCAAACTAAGAAATAAGTATTTTTTTCTTTTTTCAAAGGTAGGGTAAAAAATACAGCCTTATGGACTAATTCCTTATATTCTTCAGTTAGTATTTCGTGCTGTGATATTGATGTCCCACACCTAGGACACCAAGGAACAGAATCCTTTCCCTTATATAAAAGTCCTTTTTCCTTACATTTCTTTAAAAAATGCCAGATAGCATAATTGTTCTCATCAGACATGGTAAAATAAGCATTTTCCCAATCAGACCATTGTCCTAACCGAATTGATTGATCGGTCTGTATTTTAGAATATTTCAGAACCCTTTCTTTACACTTTTGAATAAATTTTTCAACGCCATATTTCTCAATATCTTTTTTACTTTTAAAACCTAGTTCTTTTTCAACCTCAACCTCAACCCATAGCCCCTGGCAATCAAAACCATTCTGAAATCTTAGATCAAAACCTTGCAATGCATGGTATCTCTGAAAAACATCTTTATAAGTTCTCCCCCAAGCATGATGCACTCCCATGGGATTATTGGCTGTGATAGGACCATCAAGAAAAGACCAGGGTTCCTTGCCCTTATTCTTTTTTCTCAGTTTATTAAAAATATCTTTCTCTTTCCAAAACTCTAATATTTTTTTCTCATTTTTGACAAATTCCATAAGTTACATTTTTTCTGGTTGTGATATCCCCATTATATCTAAAACATTTTTTAAAACAACTTGCGTAGCTTCACAAAGCGACAACCTAGCTGAAGTTAATTCTTTTTCTTCTGATAATACCTTACATTCTGTATAAAACTTATGGAAAGAACTAGCTATATCCAAAGCATATTTTGGTAATCTATGAACCTGATAATCTTTAGCTATATTTTCTAAAATTACAGGCAATTTCAAGAGCTCTTTAATTAAAGATAGCTCGGTTCTGTGCTGAATTAAATCAAAATTATTTGTCTTTGGCTTTTGTTCTGCTTGTCTTAAAATACTTGATATTCTAGCTAAAGCATACTGAACATAAAAAACAGGATTATTTTGAGTTTTCTCTTTAGCTAAATCAAGATCAAAGCTTAAATGAGAATTACTTGATCTCTGTAAAAAGAAAAATCTCATAGCATCAGTTCCCACTTCATCAATCAATGTTTTAAATTCAACTATATTACCTTCTCTTTTAGACATTTTCACTTTCTCTCCTTTTTTAACTAAAGTAACAAATTGTAATAATACGATTTCTAACTTACCCTTATGACCCAACGCCTCAACTCCATTCATTAAACCCTTAACATCTCCATAGTGGTCTGCTCCCCAAATATTAATTACTTTGTCAAATGTTTTAAATTTATAATTATGAAGACCTAAATCTCCTGCCAAATAAGTATTTGTACCGTCTGATTTAATAATAACTCTATCTCTTTCGTCTCCAAATTGAGAAGACCTAAACCAAGTTGCTCCATCTTTTTCATAAATAAAGTCTTTTAACTTTTTTAAAGCTTCTTTGGTTTCAGTTTGCAAAAAAGATTCAAAATACCACTTATCATATTTTATACCTGCTTTTTCTAAAATGGGCTTAATATATTGTTCAATAATAAGATGAGAAGCCTGCTGACCAACATCATACACATCTTTTCCCTTTACCTGAATTTCATCAATGCATTTTCCCTTATAAACAGCCAAAGAATCCTTTAGAACAGAATGCCCCAGAGACTCTATTTGCTTGCCACAATCATTAACATAATAAGCTTTTTCTACTTTAAAACCTACCTTTTTCAAAACGTTACTTAAAACATCACCATAAGGTCCTCCCCTAGCATTACCTAATGTTAAAGGACCCGTAGGGTTTGCTGAAACAAACTCAACTTGTATTTTTTTTCCTTTTCCCAAAACAGAAGAACCGAACTTATCTTTTTGCTTAATAATCTTTTTTAACTCTTCTTGAAAATAACTTTTAGCAATATAGAAATTAATAAAGCCATTTTTTGCTTCTATCTTGTTAAATAAAGGATTATTTCCTATTTTTGATATAATATCTTCAGGGCTTACTTTCATTTTCATAGCCAGATTAGTAGAGTAATCTCCATTTTTTTCATCTACAGGTCTTTCTATATCTGCTTCTTGTCTTGTAGCCTTTTTGATAATTTCTTTTATTATCTCTTCCATATCCTTTAATTTAGCTTATTTTCTGCTAAAATAAAAGTATGAGGATATTAGCAGAAAACAAAAAGGCCCTGTTTAAGTATAGTATTTTAGAGAAATACAAAGCAGGCATAGTATTAAAGGGACAAGAAGTTAAATCAATTAAACTGGGTAGAATTAATATTTCAGGTTCTTATATTATTCTAAAAGCTCAAGCACCCTTTCTAATCGGATCAAATGTCCCCCCTTATCAGCCAAAGAACTTAAGAGAAGATTATAATCCAGAAAGATCAAGAAAACTATTGTTAAGAGGGTCTGAAATTAAAGAATTAATAGGAAAAACACATCAAAAAGGCTTGACTTTAGTGCCTCTGAAAGTGTATACTGACCAGAGTAAGATCAAAATAGAGTTCGGATTATGCAGAGGAAAGAAAACAAGAGATAAGCGTGAGCAGATAAAACAAAGGGAACAAAAAAAGGAAATTGAAAGAACTCTAAAAATACGGGGATGACTGCTTTGACAGGAACATACCCTTAAAGTAATGCAAGTTGAGATTCTAAGGTCTCATTAAAAACTTAGAAAAAAATAATTGCAAACAAATTTGCAACACCTGCTCTAGCTGTAGCTTAGAGCCATCCTAACCATTAACTCCTGATAGATGGATCTAGGGTGTCATAAAATCAGGATAGATAGTTTTGTTTCTCTACAAAACTATCAAAAACATTAAGAGATACGGTTTTAAAGAATCTTGCTCAAATCTTCTTCTTTAAAACCTAAACTAGATTTGAGATAAACTTGTAGGGTTGCTTTTTGGCAATTTCTGGACGTGGGTTCAATCTCACCATCTCCACCAAATGAAACAAAGAATTATTTCAAACAATAGAATAAGGGCTCAAAAAGTAAGATTGATTGATGAAAATGGAAAACAATTAGGTGTTGTTGACCTTAGAGATGCTTTAAGAAAATCAAGAGAAGCTAACCAAGACTTAATACAGGTTACGGATAAGTTAGAAATACCAGTTTGTAAAATAATGGATTATGGCAAATATGCTTATCAGCAAGGCAAAAAAGAAAAAAAACAAAAAACAAACGACCTTAAAAGTATAAGATTAAGTTTCAGAATATCAGAACACGATATGCAGACCAGAGCTAATGCTGCAATAAAGTTTTTAAAATCAGGTGACAAGGTAAAAATAGAAATGAGATTAAGGGGTAGAGAAAAAGCTTTAACAAATTTTGCTAAAGATAAAATGGAAAAATTTACCAAACTCTTAAATGAACAATTTCCTATAAAAATAGAAAGGGAGTTAAAAAGAGATCCGAGAGGATTTACAATGTTAATCGCAAAATCATGAAAACAAGAAAAGCTTTTACAAAAAGATTTAAAATTACAAAAAATGGAAAAGTATTAAGACGTTCCACTGGCCAAGACCATTATAGGAGTAAAAAAACAGGTCAACAAATTCGTGAAAAACGAAGATGGGTTGCATTGGCAAAACCAATAGCTAAAAAAGTAACAAAACAACTCAAGAAATAATATGTCAAGAATAAAAAGAGGTACACAAGCTAGTAAAAGAAGGAAGAATGTTTTAAAACATACAAAGGGTTTTAGGTGGGGAAGAAAATCAAAATATAAATTAGCCAAACAAGCGTTACAAAAAGCTTGGACTTACGCATATAGAGACAGAAAGGTAAAGAAGAGAGAGTTTAGGGGTCTTTGGCAAATTCAAATCGGAGCAGCTTGTAAAATGCATAATATTTCTTACAATAAATTCATTGCTGGATTAAAGAAAAACAAAATTGAGCTTGATAGAAAAATACTAGCTCAAATAGCCCAAGAAGATCCTAAACAGTTTGAAGCAATACTAAAATCAGTCTCTTGATGGTTGATAAAACTCATTAATGACAAGATGTTCAAGGATAATATCTTTGAGCTTTTTGTTTTGAACAACTATTTTTAAAAATCCCGCTGTCATGGTTTCTTTAGAAAAATACTGATCAAATACAAAATTACCCAAACTATAAGCTATCCAACCATTTTTATATCTTTCAAGACCTTGCATCACGTGCGGATGATGCCCTATAACTAAATCAGCCCCAGAATCAATTGCTAAAAAAGAAAATTCTCTCTGAAAAGAAGTGGGCAAGGCAACATATTCTTCTCCAGCATGTAAGGAAACAATTAAAACATCTACTTTTTCTTTAGCTTCTGTGATATTTTCTCTTAAAGAAGAAAAAGATTCTTTTGATATGTGAGCCATACCTGTTTTATCTACCCCAGCTCTCCATGTAACAGGCCCTAAGTTAGTATAAGCTAAAAATCCTATTTTAGTTCCTTTAATATTAATAGTTTTCAGAGAAAATGCCTCTTTGGCATTAAAACCAGCCCCAACATAATCAATGCTATTTTCTTCTAAGATATTCATAGTATCTTCTAGGGCTATACTTTGATAATCAAACATATGATTGTTAGCCAAAGAAACAATATCAAAACCAGCATATTTTAACCCTGCAACAGAATCTATGTCTGCTCTAAAAGAATAAATACTTCCTACTCTTTCTCCTTTATCTGAAATAACACTCTCAAGGTTTCCAAATAGAATGTCTGAGTTATCTAACTCTTTTTTTATATTCAAAAAAGGAAAGATGAAATCTCCCCCATTATATCTTCTCACCATATATTCAACTCCCCTATCAAGCATAATGTCTCCGACAGCAAATAATTTTATTTCTTCAGCTTCTAAGGGAGAAACTATATAAGCTTTTTCATTAACAATAATTTCTTGTGACCAATTAGACCAAAAGATAGCAAAAATTGTAATCAAAGACAAAGTAAATAAAACAATTTTACTTTTCAAAAAAGCCATGAAGATAGAAGCCACATTAGCAAGATAGCTAGAATACCTAATAAAACCCAGTATAAACTAATTTTTTCCTTATTTTCTTCAGTCATTGAAGTCTGAGATATAAAATGGAATCGGCTTTTGCAATAATGTAAGTTCTTGTGATTTATGAATAATGACACTTCCTAACACAAAAGCTAATAAAAAGATAAACATTAAACTAAAAAAACTAGAAATTCTTTTAGAGAAAAGGGGTTGTAAACTCATATCATTCAATCTGTAGTATATATTTTACAATAGCTAAAATAATCTTACCGCAAGCGAGAATAGCTAATCCTAACAAAGACCAAAATATTAATGTCTTGGCTTTTTGTGCTTTAACAGAATCTCCTCTAGCGGTCATATACATAAAACCCCCTATCACCACTAAAATAGGAACTATGATAAAACCGAGCAAGAAAAGAAAATTCATTACATTCACAACAATTTTTTCAAAAATCTCCATTGGTGTTCCGGTACCACCAATAACATCATCTTCTGGTCTAACTTCAATTGAACCTGTAAATCCTCCCCCAGAAGGATTATCGTTTCTTGTAAGTTCTGCTCCTGGATCTAATTCTTGACCATTCATACAACCAAGGGACAATGGATCATAATCTGCAAAAACGGAATCTGCGCATAAAGATAAAGAAGTAATTATCAATAAACCCAAGATACATTTTATTGATTTAGTTAACATTGTTATTGTTTGGCTTGTAATACACAAGACTGTTTCACTTCTGTGGAATATCCTTCAAAAGGATTTAAAATAGTATTTGTTGATATAAAGAAATATTTTCCATTATCATCAGAAGCTCTTAACTGTAGATTCCCATCTCTGGAAACAAGTTGACAATTTCCTTTTATTTCTTCCCAAGTAGTTGGCCAAGAAACAGAAAAATGGTTTAGTCCCCAAGTTAATTTCCTTTCATATGTTATGGGTTGAAGTCCCTGTTTTGAAATAGAACATGGTTCTTCAAGGACCACTAATCCTGCTTCATTGCTTTTCAGTTGTGTGCTATAAAACCAATCATTCTCAGGATTAGAATACCAATAAAAACCTTTATTGAAATCAGGATCAACAACACAATTCTGGGTAATTTCTGAAAACATCAGTAAGTCTTCAATTGGAGAAGAAATTAAATTAAACCCAGCATGTAATGCCTTTGTAAAACTTAAAATCTCTCTTTTCTTGGTCAAATAAATTTCTTTATTAAGCGCTAACTCACTTAAATTGTAAGTAGCTATTAAATGATTCTCTAAGCTCTCGTATCCTTCAGCCACAATGGTAATATAATAATTCTGATTAGTTTTAAGGTCTAAAGAACAGCTCCCATCTTTTGTAGAACACTTATGTTGTTCAATTCCATTATTCAAAATAGTTAAATTAAAACTATTCACATTGTTGTTTGTATTGTTTTCTTTAACAACAAAATTAGCTTTTAAATCTACGTTTTGGTTACATATAGGTAAGGTACTTATTTCTCCTTCTATGAACTGTAAAATCAGCTCAGAATCCTCTGTATCAACAACCCCATTTGCTGAAACATCAGCTCTTTTGGCTTGTTCAATAGAAAGATTAGAAAGTAAAGTATCAGAAATATCAATATTGCCATCTTTGTTTACATCTCCGAAACTAAAACAAGGAGATATTTTCTTTTTCTTTTGTAAAGAAAACTGAACGACACTATCAGAAACACTAAATGTTCTTTGTGCATTATCATATCCCCTAATTAAAGCCTGTGCTTGATAGGTCTCACCTTCTGTTAATATAATAGTACACACCCCATTTTGAGTAGAACATTCTTTTGTCCCAACCTGTATTAAAACAGAAGAAAGAGGGTCTCCATCACAAACAGTTTGAAATGTCACTTCAATTTCTTTCGGCTCTTCAACTATAATTTCTTTTTCTCTAATGGTAAAAGTACTATCAGATGAGTCTTTCTCTTGAAAAGAAAAACCACTTTCTCTTATGCTAATTATATAATCATCTCCATTAGGTAAATTATCTGGTATTTGCCACCAAGCTCTTTTAGAAGATGGGTCAATCCCTTCAAATAAAATTCTAGAACCAGATTCATACTCTAAATAAATGTCTACTTTTTCTATGCCTTCTGTTTGAAATGCGATTCCATAAATCTCTCCTATTTCAAGAACTTCTCCTCCATTGGGCTTTGTTAATAAAATAGTCTTCTCTGTAACACTATCTTGATCACAAAATACGCAATATTGAAACGATAAATCTCCTTTCATACAATACTCACCATCTTGTAGCATTAAAGATTCCCCTTTGTCCATACACTCGTTTCGCCAATCTTCATAACTAGAACACCAATAACCATTTTCACATTCAACCAAAATATCCTGATTTATCTTTTGTATCAATAAAGAATAAGTCATTCCTTGTTGAAATATAATATTTTTCTTACAATCATCGTGACCGCAATTATAGCCATCAATACTTGCTGATATTTCGTAATTCTTTTTTGGATATAAGCTCATCGCACACGATCCTTTTAAATTAGTAACACAAGATACTTTATGAGCTCCATCCACCGATGTTGCAAGGACATAAGCGTTAGCTACTTTCTGATTAGTTTCTTTGTTAATTACCTCAAAATATCCATTTGCTTTGTCTAAAGAACAAGCATAAAAAACAGCATTTGTACAACTAACTCCCTCAGGACATTCTACTTTTACAGGTAATAAAACCAAGCCTTCACAACAAGGATTATCAAAAGGCATATTGTTTAATTTTTCACCCTCTACTAAACACACCTCTTTATTGCACTTTAAACAGTAATTTTGTGAAGCTCCGTTAGCATCGCGACAAAACTGTCCACTTTCTTCTAGGTCCCAAGATAAAGTATCAGAATAAGCACAATCTCTTAAAAAAGGGCTGTCTGAACAAAGATACCCTTGTCCATAAGTCTTATCGCAATATATAAAACTCTTTTTTTCTAAAGATAGCTGAATTTTATTCTTGTAAAAAGGATCAAATAAATCAGAATAAACAACATTCTTTGTTTGAAAATAATCCTTATTAGAATCTGCTATTACCTCATAGCTCTCGCCTGATGTTAGAGAAACTGAACATGGGTTGCTTTGGTAAGAACACCCTCCAACATAATCATTCTTATCATCATAAACAGCAATAGAAACTAATTTACCATCTATTAAAATACCATTTTGATCCATAACTTCAATCGCAACATCCATAGCTCCTCCTATCCCAGCACAAGAACCATTTAAGTTTCCGAAACGTGGCGTAAACAAACATCCCCCCATGACTAAAGCAGACAAACCATCGCATTCTGTCTTTGTGCACCAAAGCCCACAGTCAGAACATTGCTTAGTAGAAGCGCAAATACCGTTATCACAAGCTGTCTTGCATGCCTTTTGTTCATCCTTATTAGGATCAAAACAATTATTATAAGCTACCTTACACTGATCATCACAAGCGTTAGTAGTACATTTATCCAAGCACGCATCATCTGCTGCCTGACAAACATCTCTGCCAGCATTGTAGTCAGAAGAACAGTCATCTTGACATAACTGACATTCTGCTGAAATCGGAGCTAATTTTTCTTTAATGAAAAAATATTTTTCGCTAATATCCACTAAAGCATTATCAGATACAGCCTTAATAGCGATTCTATAAGACCATGGTTTTATATCAGCCTGTTGCGATGTTTGGGGTATAACCCAATGAAAACTGCCTACTGATGATAAAACATTTTCTGCTATTAAAATTTCTTCTTTTGAGGTTTCGTTCACGAGAAAAATATTAACATAAGAAAAACCATTTGCTTCCCATGTTATATCCTCTTCATCTCCCAAATAAAAAGTTTCACCGCCACCAAAAGATAACAAAGTAAGATATTTTAAAATACTACAAGCAGGAAAAACTTCTACTTGATTATTAAAATATTGAGAAATTAGTTCCTTATCAACAATAGAAATATTTCCGTCTCCACTAACATCAGCTTTTTGCTTTTGCTCTACTGTTAAACCAGTTCCTGATGAAATATAGGTTGAAACTATATCATAATCTTCTACAGAAACAAAACCATCATTATTAAGGTCCCCAAGATCCAAACAAGGGGAATGAGGATACTCTTTCATGTGAAAAGTAAACACGCTTCTTCCTGACTGCAAGGGTGTGGTGAATGTGTTAACTA
>CAYVCP010000010.1:0-3836 GCA_964450565.1 uncultured Candidatus Saccharibacteria bacterium
CGCTGAAAGCATCTAAGCGCGAAGCCTACCTCGAGATTAGGACTCATTTGAGATTGGTTGGAGATGACGACCTTGATAGGCTCTAGGTATAAGCTCCGTGAGGAGTTAAGCCGAGGAGTACTAATAAATCAATTTTTTCTATTTGGAGTTCTTAAGTCCGCGCGGCTGGTAGTTATTATCAATTACTTTTTTTGAGTACAGTTATGGGGGTTATACTGAGGTTGTCCCACCCGATTCCATTCCGAACTCGGTAGTGAAATGCCTCAAGGCCGATGATAGTAGTTATCTGCGAAAGTAGGTAGCCCCCGTATTTGTACTTAAAGAACAATAAGAGCAGTTTTGCTGCTTTTTTGTTTTGTTGTATAATGTCTTATGCAAAAGAAGAAAAAAATTATTTGTTTCTTTCTATTTTTGATAATTTTGATTGCTATTTCTTTGCTTTTTGGCAAAAAGATAAAGAATAACTTTCATCTCATTTTTGCTCCTGTTGAAAAATCATTTTATACTACGGCAGAAAATGCTTCGTTATTTTTTCCTTGTCTTTTAAAAGCAAAACAGATAGAAATAGAAAATCAAGAGTTAAGATCTAATAACTTTAATCTATTAACTGAAATCAATAAGATCCAAGAGTTAAAGAAAGAAAATGATATTTTGAGGAGTTCATTGTCTTTAAAGCAAAATCAAGGTTTTGATTTGATAATGGCTAATGTTATATCTAAAGAGTTAGATTATTTAATCGTTAATAGGGGATCAAAAGATGACATTGCTATTGGTATGCCTGTCATTACAGCAAACGGAGTTTTAGTCGGTAAGATCAAAAAGGTTTTAAAGGATTTCTCTTTTTTAAGTTTAATTTCTAAAAAAGGCGATACTTTTGATGTTAAAATTGGAGAGTCTTTAGGAACAGCAGAAGGAACAGGGGACACCATTCTTTTATTTCAATGGGTGCCTAAAGAGGAGGTAATCAAACAATACAGTAAGGTTTATACTGTAAATTTAGGCGGTAAATTTCCAAAAGGATTATTAATAGGAGAAGTTGATCAAGTGGAGAAGAATGATGTAGAAGCTTTCCAAAAGGGTACTATTTTTCCTTATTTTAACCTTACACCCTTAGAAACAATTTTTATTATTAAGAATTTTAATGAAATTACTCCTTAGGTTTTTTGCTCTAATTATTATTGTTTTGATGTTTTTCTTTTTAGAAAAAAGTTTTTTACCTTTTAGTTTACTTTTTTGCTTATTTTTCCTTTCTTTTTTCTATAAAAGATTTATTTTCTTATTTCTTTTTGTAGGAGGATTGTTTTTAGATTTTTATTCTCCCTTTCCTTTTGGTATCTTTCTAACTACTTTTTTGCTTATTTTTTTTCTTATTAAAATTTCAGAAAGATTTTTTCAAAAAACAAACATACTACCCTTTCTCTTTTTATTCTGTTTTTCTTTTTTATGCTATACTTTTTTTCCTTTAGTTTTAGTATTTTTTTTACAAAGAAGTCTTTTTATAATGCCTTATCTGTTTTCTTTATTGAGTAATTTCATTTTCTCTTTGTTTTTTTGTATTATTGGTTTTACAATTCTGAAATTATTTTATGAAAAAGATTAAAAAGAGAGCAAAAGAAGTTAATATTGAAGATATTTTTTTAGACAGAGCCATTAAGGAGAGAGAAGAAGAGATTCAAGATATGAAAATAGAAGTTCCCTTACAAAGAACTAACTTTTTTATTCTTATCTTTTTACTCTTTATCGTTTTTGGCACTTTTCTTTTTGTAACTTTTTCTTTACAAAAAAAACAAGAAGAATACAATAATTTAGCTGAACAAAATAAATATGTTTCCTTAAAGTACTCTTCAGAACGAGGTATTATTTATGATAAAAATATGATTCCTTTGGTAGAAAATGAAGCTAGTTTTGATCTTTATTTTAATCAAGATGGTAGTTTTGATAAGGTAACACAGATTTTTCAAGATGTTTCTTTTTCTACCTCAACAGAAACTTGGATTTTAATAAAAGAAAACTTAAGTCATAGAGAGGTTATTCTTTTTGAAACTAAAAAAGCAGATTTACCCTTTTTACAAATAAAAAAAAGAATTTTAAGAAGATATGAAAGTGAAGGTTGTTTAAGTCATGTTTTAGGATATTTAGGTAAAATTACGAAAGAAGAATTTCTTAATTTAAGAGATTATGAATTTAATGACTATATTGGAAAAACTGGTATAGAAAATTATTATGAAACTATCCTAAAAGAAAAGAAGGGAACGATCCTTATAGAGAGAACTGCAAGTGGTAAAGAAATCTCAAGGCATATGACTGGCGTAGCACAGTCCGGAGATAGTATTACACTTTCTTTAGATATAGAATTTCAAAAACAAATAGAAAAAAGCTTGCTTAAAGTGTTAGAGGAAGTTGATTCAGACACAGGGTCTGTTATAGCTTTGAATCCAAGTAATGGAGAAATACTTGCTTTAGTTTCTTATCCTGCTTACGATAACAATCTTTTCTCAAAAGGTATTTCTGTTGAAGATTGGCAAGAGCTTAATCAAGATAGTCGTAACCCTCAACTCAATAGAGTAATTGGCGGAGTATATCCTACTGGTTCTGCTATCAAACCAGTGATTGGTCTGGCAGCTTTAGAAGAGGGGGTTATAAAAGAGGATACTTCTATTTTTTGTCCCAAAGAACTTTGTATTGAAAATCAATATGATTCTGAAATTGCGGAATGTTTTCCTGACTGGGAATATCATGGTTGGTCTGATATAAAAAGAGCTATTGCAGAATCAGTCAACCCTTTCTTTTATATTATTGGGGGAGGGTATAAAGCTCCAAAAAATTCTAGTAAATTTTTTAATCCTAATTTACCGAGAAATTTTATTGGATTAGGGGCTGTCAAAATAGCGAAACATTTAATAAAGTTAGGATTTTCAGAAAAAACTGGCATTGATTTACCTGGAGAAGTTGAAGGAAGAGTGCCAACTCCAGAATGGAAAGAGGAATATTTTTCTACTGCATTATCCCAAAAGTGGTATTTAGGAGATACTTATAATTTATCAATTGGACAAGGTTATTTCTTATCTACCCCCTTACAATTAGCAGTAGCTTTTTCTGGTATCGTAAATAACGGTATCATTTATAAGCCACATTTTTTAAAAAGTATTATAAGAGATGAAATAACACAAGACAATGAGGCAGTCATCCTAAAAGAGAATATTGCTAATGAGGAAACATTAAATATTATCAAGCAAGGAATGAGACAAACAGTAACTTCTGGTTCTGCTGTGAGGCTAAACAGTTTATCTGTGACTGCTGGAGCTAAAACTGGTACAGCTCAAGTTTATTCAAAAAGTGATATTTACCATAACTGGATAGTTGTGTTTGCTCCTTATGAAAATCCTGAAATAGTCATTGTTGTTTTAATAGAAAAGGTTAAGGGCTTAAAATTAGCAGCTCAAAAAGTGGCTCAAGAAGTATTGGAGTGGTATTTTACTAAAATAGATTTGTAATTTTATTATTTTCTATTATCATAAAGTATATGGCAAATATAGACGAAATCATTAAGAACAGGAGAGCTAAGCTTAAAGGACTTGAGGGAAGGGGTGTTAATCCTTACCCTTCAAAGGTTAAAAGAACAAAAACAATAAAAGAAGTTTTAAATACTTCATTTTCTGTAAACAAGAAAGATATTTTTATTGTTGGGAGATTAAAGGCCCAAAGAGGACATGGTGGTATGTTTTTTTTAGATGTTGAGGATGGCACAGATAAAATTCAGGTTTTATTAAGGAAAGATAGAGTGGGGGAGAAGTCTTTTGATTATTATAAAAAATATTTTGATATTGGAGACTTTG
>CAYVCP010000010.1:3846-14262 GCA_964450565.1 uncultured Candidatus Saccharibacteria bacterium
TGATTTAATAAAGACTAAAACAAAACAGAAAGCCATTCTTTGCTCTACTTTTAAAATAATTTCAAAATCTCTTCTCCCTCTACCAGAAAAATGGCACGGGTTACAAGACATAGAAGAAAAGCTAAGAAAAAGATATTTAGATATTATCTTTGATCCCACTATAAAAGAAATGATTCAGAAAAGAGATATTTTCTGGAATTCAATTAGGGACTTTTTAAAACAAAAAGGATTTATGGAAGTAGAAACTCCTGTTTTAGAAGTAAAAGCAGGAGGAGCTGATGCTACTCCTTTTAAAACACATCACAATGCCCTTGATTTGGATGTTTATTTAAGAATATCTATGGGAGAACTTTGGCAGAAAAGATTGATGGTAGCTGGCCTAGAAAAGACATTTGAAATAGGAAGGCAGTTTAGGAACGAAGGAATGGACCAAGAACATTTGCAGGATTATACTCAAATGGAATTTTATTTAGCATATGCTGATTATAAAGAAGGTATGAAATTGGTAGAAGAAATGTATAAATACATTATTAAAAAAACATTTCATACATTAAAATTTAATATTGGAGACTTTAAAATAGATTTTTCTAAGAAGTGGGCTGTGTATGATTATAGGGAAATTGTACAGAAATATACCAAGATAGATGTTTTGGATGTTTCCTTAAAAGAAATAGAGAAAAAGTTAAAAGATCTTAAGATTGATTATGAGAAAAAGGGGTTTAATAAAATAAGGGGCATTGATAACTTATGGAAATATTGTAGGAAGAGAATAGCAGGACCTGCTTTTCTCATTAACCACCCCATCTCAATGTCTCCTCTATCCAAGAGACAAGAAAAGAATAAGGAATTAGCTCAAAGATTTCAAGTTATTATAGCTGGGACAGAACAGGGGAATGGTTATTCAGAACTAAACAATCCTATTGATCAAAAAGAAAGATTCATAGAACAGCAAAGACTAAGAGATCAAGGAGACAAAGAAGCTCAAATGAATGACCAAGACTTTGTTGAGGCCTTAGAATATGGAATGCCCCCAACATGTGGCTTTGGGTTATCTGAAAGACTCTTTTCATCTTTAATGGGAAAACCAGCTCGTGAAGCTCAAATATTTCCTTTAATGAGGCCTAAAAAAGATTGAGCAACCCCTCTTAGGATTGCTCAATGATCTAGGAAGACATTATGTCCATTACCTGAATTATGGACAAAAGAACAAGGGTTACAACTAATAAAACATTGGTTGCGGTTGCTGTTCTTGTCATTTCAGAAAAAGTCTTCGCTCTCCTTATTTTTATGACTAGTGTCGAGAGAATAAGGAATAGTAACAAGACGAAAGAGAGTAAGATTGTTCTTACAGAAATCATTTTTTTACCTCCTTTCACGATTTATCTTAAACAAAAACTTGACATTGTCAATAATAAAATTATTATTATATAAAGGCAAGGAAAGAGGGTTTTCCACCTCTGGAGCTGTTGAGGGAAAATGTTTGTTAACCTCAATCGTATCGGCTACGTTACAGTCATGTATGAGGCTATTTGAATAAAATAGTAAAACAAGGTGGCACAGCGATAATTTCGCCCTTGTAAAGGCGGAGTTTTATTTTAAAATAAAGATATATGCTAAACATTAAGTTTATTAGAGAGAACAAAGAATTAATGGAAAAGGTCATTAAAGAAAAGGGGATTGATTTAGACCTTTCTTCTTTACTTCTTTTAGATGAAAAAAGAAGAAGCCTCATAAGTAATCAAGAAGTTTTAAGATCAGAACAGAATAAATTAACCAAAGATGATATTGAAAAAGCAAGAGAGTTAAAACAAAAACAAAAACCTTTATTAGAAGAACTCTCTTTGGTGGAAAAAGAGTATAAAAGGTTAATGTTAATGGTTCCTAATGTCTACTCACCAGATAGCCCAATTGGTAAAGATGATAGAGACAATAAAGAAATATATACATGGGGAAAGGTTCCCACATTTGATTTTAAGTTAAAAAATCATATTGAAATAGGGAAAGATTTAGACTTAATTGATTTTGAAAAAGGTGTTAAAACTTCAGGGTTTAGAGGGTATTATTTAAAAAACGAATTAGTATTAGTTCA
This sequence comes from uncultured Candidatus Saccharibacteria bacterium, assembly GCA_964450565.1. Lineage (GTDB taxonomy): Bacteria > Patescibacteriota > Minisyncoccia > Minisyncoccales > CG1-02-41-26 > CAYVCP01. Next base: position 5,936 of record CAYVCP010000010.1, read on the forward strand.
CTTTGCTTTGTTATGGCATGCTTTGTTAAAAATGGTAGAAAAAGGATTTACCCCAATGCTCCCCCCAACCATTTTAAAAGATTTTGCTTTGACTGGTTCAGGACATTTTCCTTTTGGCAAAGACGAAGTTTATCAGATAGGGAATCCAGGGAAGCTTTCAACGGGTGAAGACATTAAGGAGCCAGCATACTTAGCTGGAACTTCAGAACCATCTCTCTTGTCTTATTTCTCTGATTCGTTATTAGAAGAAAAAGAGCTTCCTAAAAAAGCTTGTGGTTTTTCTCAATGCTACAGATCTGAAGTTGGATCTTATGGAAAAGATGCAAAAGGATTATATCGGGTCCATGAATTTATGAAAGTAGAACAAGTTGTTTTATGCAAAGCTGACTTGAAAGAATCTAATGATTGGTTAGAAAAGATGAAAGAGTTTTCTGAAGGAATTCTTAAAGAATTAAACTTACCATACAGAGTGTTGCAAATTTGCACAGGAGATATGGGTGCTGGAAAACATAAGATGTATGATATTGAAACATGGATGCCAGGAAGGAATGCATATGGAGAGACACACTCTGATTCTAATTTAACAGATTGGCAATCAAGGAGATTGAATATTAGGTACAAAAAAGGAAATGAAAAGAAGTATGTTTATGCTTTGAATAACACAGTATTAGCTTCACCGAGAATTTTGATAGCTATTTTAGAGAATTATCAGAACAAAGACGGAAGCGTTAATATTCCCAAGGTATTACATAAGTATTTACCTTTTAAAAAGATTACTAAATGAATACTTTAATTATCTTACACGGCTGGCAGAGCCAAAAAGAAAAATGGCAACAAATTAAAGATGGACTTCAAATGGAAGGATTAAATGTTTTGGTACCTGATATCCCTGGTTTCAAGAAAGAAACAGAGCTTTTGAATCCTTGGATCTTGGATGATTATGTAAAATGGTTAGAAGAATTTTTAGACTCTAAACATATTGATAATGATTTCTTTTTATTGGGACATTCTTTTGGCGGAAGAATATCTATTAAATTTGCCAAGAAACATCCAAAGAAAATTAAAGGACTTATTCTAGTTGCTTCAGCTGGTATTAAGAATAATTCTTTAACAAAAAAGATATTGCTTTTTGGAGCCTTATTGGTGAGAAAATTAAGAATTGAGGATGCACCTTTTCTAAAAGGAGCAAAAGCTTTTTTAAGGAAATTCTTTTATACTTTTATTCTACGAAAAACAGACTATCTTAATACATCGGGTGCCTTGCAAGAAACTATAAAGAATGTTTTAGAAGAAGACCTAACACCTCTTTTGAAAGATATTAAAAATTCTACTTTGCTTATTTGGGGAGATAAAGATAAACTAACACCCCTTTTTCATGGAAAGAAAATGCATTTTGAAATTAAGAATTCTAAACTTAAAATATTAAGAGGAGTTGGTCATACCCCTTACCTTGAATGTCCTAAATTATTAATTAAAATAATTAAAGAATATGTCATCTCCCTTTAAATTATTTTTATTTCTTTTTATTATTGTTTTTACTGACAGATTGTTTTTTTGGCTTTGGCTTTGGCAGTTAAAGAATTATCATTTCAAAAGGTTTATTGATCATTTTAGAACACAAAAAGGAAAAAGATTAGTTCTTAATTTACAAAACAGTATTTTAGTATTTCTAATTTTTTATCTATATTTTACTTCCTTAATCAAGGAAGAATACTTGTCTTTTTATTTTTATATCTCTTGGCTTATCTTGGTACTTTTGTTTTTCATCTTACTTTGTTTTAAAGCTTTATTGAATTTCGTTAAGTTAAAAACAAAATTTCCTGTTTTTACTAAAAAGAGTACAATTTTAGTATTATTCAGCTTACTATTGGAAATAATAACTGTTCTGTTGTTATATCCCTTAGAAGAGCCTGTGATTGTGATATTTTTATTAGTTTATTTTTTATCTCCTATCCTATTTTCTTTAATTGTTTTTTTGTTTCAACCCCTTACTGTGTTGCAAAGAAAAAGAATTTTAAAAAAAGCTACAATAAAAAGAAGCAATTTTCCTAACCTAAAAGTTATTGGTATTGTGGGAAGCTATGGTAAAACTTCAACAAAAGAATATTTAGCCCATATTTTATCTAATAAATTTAAGGTTTTGAAAACTAAAGAGCATATAAATGCAGAATTAGGCATAGCTCAAACTATTTTGGATAAACTTGATTCTTCTTATGAGGTTTTTGTTTGTGAGATAGGAGCATATGAAGTCGGTAAGATAAAAGAAGTTGCAGAAGTTATAAAACCAGATGTTAGTGTTTTGTGTGGTATTAACGAACAACACATGGCTACTTTTGGAAGTCAACAAAATATTATAAAAGCAAAATTTGAGCTTATGGAAAGTTTGGGGAAAGAAGGGATAATGATTATCAATAAAGATAGCAGGTTTACAAACAGAGAAGTCAAAAAAGAAAGCATTTTTTGTTCTTCTCAAGAATTAAAAAATATTGTTGTGGAAAAAGAAAAAGTTTCCTTTTCTTTTGATAATGTTTATTTTTCTGTCAAAGCTATTGGAAGACAAAATATTATCAATATATTACTTGCTATTAAAACAGCGAGAAAATTGGGAATGAATCTAGAGGAAATTTCTTATTCTCTAAAAGATTTCACCCTAAAAGAGGGTATGAGCTTAAAAACTAATAATATCAATGTAATTGATAGCACATATTCTTCTAATCCAGACGGAGTTTTAGCAGATTTAGATTATTTAGGTTTTTTCAATGGAAAGAAAATTATTATAATGCCTTGTTTAATTGAATTAGGAGAATCATCAAAAGAAGTTCACGAAAGGATAGGAAGAAAAATTGGGAGAGTTTGTGATTTTGCTATTGTCACAACCAAGGAAAGATTCAAAGACATAGAAAGGGGTGCTTTAGAAAGTGGAATGCAAGAAAAAAATATAGTATTTTTAGCAAAAGCACAAGATATTACAAATATTATAAAAAAGTATTATGGAAAGAACAATGTCGTTTTATTAGAAAGTAGAGTGCCAAAGAGGATTTCATTATGATTATAAAAGAAATAAAAGATAAAAATATTTGGGAAAACTTTTTTATACCAACAACAAATAAAACATTTTTACAATCTTGGTATTGGGGAGAGTTTCAAAAGAATTTGGGAGAAGAAGTGAAAAGAGTTGGTATTTTTAGCCACGATCAGCTTATTGCTGTTTTTCAAATTGTTAAAATTAAAGCAAAGAGAGGAACTTTTCTTTTAGTATCTCATCCTCTTTCGGTAAAAAAAGAGATTTTAGATTTTTTTGTTAAAGAGTTAAAAAAGTTAGCTAAGGGTTGTCATTTTATAAGATTTTCTCCTATTTGCGAAAGGAATGAGGATAATCAAAGAATGTTTGCTTCTCTTGGTTTTAAAAAAGCACCTATTCATGTTCATCCTGAATTGACATGGGAATTAGATTTAAATCTTACAGAAGAGGAGTTATTGCGAAACATGAGAAAAACAACAAGGTATTTAATTAAACAAGGAGGAAATAATACTGATCTTTTAATAGAAAAATCTTCTGATATAAAAGATATTAAAATTTTTAATGAAATTTATCAATCTACCGTAGAAAGGCATAATTTTCATCCTTTTTCTTTAAACTATTTAGAAAAAGAGTTTTTAAATTTTAAAAATAATACTTTGATATTTTTGGCTAAATATAAAGGAGACTATATAGCTTCAGCAGTTGTTATTTTTTGGTCTAATATTGGGTTCTATCACCAAGGAGCTTCAAATCAAAAATATCCGAAAATACCAGCTTCTTATTTGATGCAATGGGAGGCCATCAAAGAGGCAAAGAAAAGGGGATGTAAAAAATATAATTTTTGGGGTATAGCAGACGTTAAAACAGAAAAAGAACTAATCAAACATCCATGGAAGGGACTTAGCTTATTTAAAAAAGGTTTCGGGGGCTATGAGAAAGCATATCTTAAAACCCAAGATCTTCCTTTAAAATTTAGATATAAATTTATACGTTTGTTTGAGGTTTTAAGAAAGAAAAAGAGGGGATTATGAAAAGAAGAGGAACAAGAAGAAAAAAAACATTTTTTTTAAAAAAGAAATCATTCCTGATTATTTTTTTGAGTTTTTTAATTGTATGTGTTTCATTTTGGTTTTTCTTTTTTTGTTCTATTTTTGATATTAAGAAAGCTCAAATATCATTAGTGAAAGATAGCGATCAGATTAATGAAATTATTACAAGAGAATTACAAACAAAAAGCCTTTTTATTTTTAAAAGAAAAAATTTGTTTCTTTTTAGGAAAAAAAGAGTGATAAACGAATTGTTAAAACAAATTCCGAGAATAAAAAATATTAGTATAAGAAATAATTTTTCACGATACTTATTAGTAAACGTAAAAGAAAGAGAAGCAGTCTTAATCTTATGTAATAATGATTGTTATTTAGTAGATGAAGATAGAATAATCTTTGAAAAAGGAGAGAGAGATGATTTAAGTTTTGTTTTTGTAAATGATGATATATTTATCCCAAAAGAAGCAATGCCAGAAGAGACTTTTAGTCAAATTATGAAAATAGATAGCTTTTTAAGAGAAAAATTAGAGATTGAAATTGGTAGGTTTATCTTAGAAAAAAAGTTTATTTTAAGAACCAAAGAGGGATGGGAAATTTATTTTGACTTAGAACAAGACATTGAATTATCTCTCTTAAAATTAAAACTTCTTTTAGAAAAAGAAATTGAAAATACTAAAAGTCTTGAATATATTGATTTAAGATTTTCTAAAGTTTATTATAAGTAAACTTATTTTGTCCATTTTTTATGACGGAAAAAGAGTAGCATAATAACTACTCCAAACCCCATCAAGCTCATAATAATCCAAAATCCATAGTTATGTCCTACAATAGGCATGTCTGTGTTCATCCCAAATATGGCTGCAAAAAGATTCAATGGGAATACTATAACAGAAAAAATTGTTAGCATTTTAATGATTTCATTAGTCCTTGTAGTCAGCAAGGATTGGTTAGTTGAATCTAAAGCAGAAAGAGTTTTAGCTCTACTATCTAGGTTACCAATAACCATATTATAAATATTTAGTAGGCTATTAAAATAGGGGATCATTTTTTTATCAAAGAATTTCTTTGATTCTTTGGTTAAATCTTCTAATACTATTTTTTGTGGTTCTATTATTCTTTGAAAACCAATAATATCTCTTTGGACTTCGGATATTAAATTTACTCCTTCGTTGTGTCTTTTTTGGTAAACAGCTTCTTCAATTTCAGCGAGAGCTTTTCTCATGTTTGTTAGTTTTGGAAAGCTAGCTACTAAAATTTGTTTTATTATTCTATATAATAATTCTCCAGAGCCATCAGAAGTATAGTCATCCCTATATTCTTCATAGAGATTGCATTTATCAAAGATTGCTTTTAAAGGAACTATGTTTTTATAATGATTAGTTATAATGTAATCTTTAGAAACTATGATATCTAACTCTAATGGAATGGTTTGTTTAGTTACTGGATTAAAAAAAGGATAAAAAAGCACAACAAATAAATAATCTCCAAAATCTTCTATCTTTGGATAATCCAAAGAAGGAAGTAATTCATCTAAAACTAAAGGGTGAAGATTAAAGTTTTGCCCTAACCATTCTAAATCTTCTTCTGTAGGAGATTTGACATCAATCCAGGTGAGATGTTTTGATTTAATAACGTGATACATTTTTTTATTTTAACATTTATTTTTAAAAATAAGAATATTGGGTGTGGATAGAGATATCAGCAGTCGTAGCTCTTGACTGCTGATTATTTATTTCCTATAATACTATTATGACTGTAGAAAGACAAAATTTAATCTTAGAGACAGTTGTTGAAGAATATATTAAAAATGTTTTTCCTATTAGCTCTGATTACTTGAAACAAGAATGTGACCTTGATGTTTGTTCTTCAACAATTAGATTAGACTTAGCTGAATTAACGGGAAAGGGGTACTTAGAGAAACCCCATACGTCTTCAGGAAGGGTGCCAACAGACAAAGGGTATAGATTTTTTGTTGATTCCTTAAAAAGAAAACAAAAAAAGAGTTATTTTAATAATTTTTTTAAAGAAGTTGAAAATCAAATTCATCTTTTTCAACTTTTGACGGAAAATTTAGCTCATTTATCTGCAGGGTTAAGTATCATACAAAACGAAGATATCTTTTGGAAAGAGGGATGGGAAGAAATAGTAAAAATACCAGAATTTCAAGATATGGGATATTTTAAGGATTTTTTAGAATTAGTAAAAGAATTTGAAAAGAAGATTGATTTGATTGATGTTGAAAAAGAAGTTAAAGTATTTATTGGTAAAGAGATACCCTTTAAAGAAAAAAATTTTAGTATGATTGTTTCTAAATCAAAGGATTGTGTCTTTGCTATACTGGGCCCTAAAAGAATGGATTTTAAAAAGAATATTGCTTTAATGGATTCGCTTTTAGACGCCTTTAAATAATTATGACAAAACAACCAATAAAAAAGAAAGAACAAGAGTATTTAAATAATTGGAAAAGAACTCAAGCTGATTTTGAGAATTATAAAAAAGAAGAGGGACAAAGAATAGAGAGAGAAAAAGAGATTGTTGTTAAAAAAGATAGAGAAATTTTTGCTATTGATCTATTGAAAATTCAAGATAATTTAGAGAGATTAGATAGAGCTCTTGGGGAATATGAAAAAGCTTCTGATCAACGGAAGCAAGAAATTTTACCTTCTATTTTAGAAGGAATGAAGTATATTAATATACAGATAAATGAGATGACAGAGATGGGAGGGCTAGAGGAGATTAAGTCCATGGATTGTGTCTTTAATCCTTCTTTGCATGAAGCCGTAGAAGAAGTGGATTCGGACAAGGAGTCGGGCATGATAGTTGAGGTAATACAAAAAGGTTATTTATCAAATGGTCAAGTTTTAAGACCATCAAAGGTAAGAGTCGCTAAATAATAATAAAAAATATATGTCAAAAATATTAGGAATTGATCTAGGAACCACTAATTCAGCTATGGCTATAGTTGAGTCAGGGGAACCTAAAATAGTTGAAAACAAAGAAGGACAAAGAACAACTCCTTCCGTTGTTGCTGTGAATAAGAATAACGAAAGGTTAGTTGGAGTAATTGCAAAGCGTCAAGCTATTACGAATCCAAAAAATACAATTTTTTCTATCAAGAGATTGATTGGTAGAAAATTTTCTGACAAAGAAGTACAACAAGACAAAAGTCTTCTTCCTTATGAATTAAGAGAAAAAGAAGACGGATCTGTTGAAGTTAAGATGGGTGAAAAATGGTATTCTGCTCAAGAAATTTCAGCAATGATTCTACAAAAATTTAAGAGGGATGCTGAAGAAAAGATAGGAGAAAAAATAGAAGAAGCCATTATTACTTGTCCTGCTTACTTTGATGATTCACAAAGAAAGGCTACAAAAGTGGCAGGGGAAATAGCAGGACTAAAAGTGTTGAGGGTAATCAACGAACCCACTGCTGCTGCCTTAGCTTATGGTTTACAAAAAAAGAAAAACCAACAAATTGTAGTTTATGATTTTGGAGGAGGAACTTTTGATATTTCCGTTTTGGATGTTTCCGAAGACACAGTAGAAGTTAAAGGGACAGGAGGGGATACTCATTTAGGAGGAGATGATTTTGATCAAAAGGTTATGGATTTTATTGTATCAGAGTTTAAAAAAGAACAGGGAATTGATCTATCCAAAGATGAGTTAGCCTTACAAAGAATTAAAGAGGCTGCAGAGAAAGCTAAAATAGAGCTTTCAACATCTATTGAGACAGAGATTAATTTGCCCTTTGTTACTTCAGATTCATCGGGTCCAAAACATCTTTTATTGAAACTATCTAGATCCATGCTTGAAGAAATGGTTTCAGACTCAATAGATAAATCTATTTCTCTCGTAAAAGACGTTTTAAAAGAGGTGGATATGAAACCAGAAGATATAGAGGAAGTTGTTTTGGTTGGGGGCATGACAAGAATGCCTAAAATACAAGAGGAAATCAAAAAATTATTTAACAAAGAACCAAATAAGGAAATTAACCCTGACGAAGTGGTTGCTGTCGGAGCTGCTATACAAGGAGGCATTCTAAAAGGTGACGTAAAAGATGTTCTACTTTTGGATGTGACGCCTCTTTCTTTAGGAATTGAAACCTTAGGAAAAATTAACACAGTTTTAATTCAAAAGAATACTACTGTTCCCACTAATAAAAAGCAAACTTTTTCTACTGCTCAAGACAATCAACCTTCTGTTGAAATTAAGGTATTGCAAGGAGAGAGATCAATATCAGATGATAATAAGGCATTAGGAAG